>JACREW010000127.1 GCA_016212685.1 Nitrospirota bacterium | reverse complement strand
CTTTTGACTTGACCCCGCACCATTACAAGGGTGCGGGGTTCTTTACTGCCTTATAACAGCGGAACAATCAGCAGTGCAACAATGTTGATAACCTTTATCATCGGGTTGATAGCCGGGCCTGCCGTATCTTTATACGGGTCTCCGACCGTATCGCCTGTGACTGAGGCTTTGTGTCCGTCGCTCCCTTTTTTGTGAATAACGCCTTTGTCGTCGGTAACGCCGTCTTCAAAGGATTTCTTTGCGTTATCCCATGCGCCGCCGCCGCTTGTCATGGCAATAGCCTGGAAGAGGCCGGTGAGGATGCTGCCTATAAGAAGGCCGCCGATCGCCTTAGGGCCGAGGACAAAACCTACAAAGATTGGAGCTGCTACCGGGATAAGGGCCGGTATCATCATCTCTTTAATGGCCGACTTTGTAACGATGTCAACGCACTTGCCGTACTCAGGCTTGCCTGTTCCTTCCATGATTCCCTTTATCTCGCGGAACTGTCTGCGGACCTCTTCCACAACGCCTCCCGCGGCCCTGCCGACAGCCAGCATCAGGCGGCCGCCGTAGTAGTAGGGGATCAAACCGCCGATAAAGAGACCGGCGATAACATAAGGATCGGACAGATCAAATGTAACTCCGCCCATCTTCCTAACAAGCTCTCTCGCATACTCCGCGAAAAGAACGAGCGCCGCAAGACCTGCTGAGCCGATAGCATAGCCCTTAGTAACTGCCTTTGTAGTATTTCCGACAGCATCGAGCGGATCGGTGATTTCCCTGACGGAAGAAGGTAGTTCAGCCATTTCGGCGATGCCTCCGGCGTTGTCCGTAATCGGGCCGTAAGAGTCAATCGCAACGACAATGCCTGTCATTGAAAGCATTGAAACCGCTGAAAGAGCGATTGCAAAAAGCCCGCTGCCCATATTGCCGCTGAAGCCGCCTCCAAGCGCATAAGAACCGAGGATGGCACCGACGATAACCAATGCCGGAAGCGCTGTCGCTTCCATGCTCATGGCGAGACCTGCGATAACGTTAGTGCCGTGGCCGGTAAGGCTGGCCTTGGAGATTATCTGCACGGGCCTGTATTCTTTAGCCGTATAATATTCGGTAATCCATACGATAAGGCCTGTCAGCGCGAGACCTATAACGGCGGTGCCGAAAATGCTCATCGGTGTGAAGCCGCCTGTATCTCCCCCGAGCTGCCCCATGAACCACTGTGTTACTACATAAAATGCGCCTGCGGCAAGAACGCCTGAAACCGCGAGGCCTTTATAAAGCGCGCCCATAATGTAATTGTTAGCGCCAAGTTTTACAAAATAAGTGCCGATGATGGAAGCGATAATTGAAACGCCGCCGAGTAAAAGCGGGAATTCAACCCATGCGCTCTCGGCGCCGAACACCGACTTTGCGAGCAGCATAGCCGCAACCAATGTAACCGTATAGGTTTCATACAGGTCGGCAGCCATTCCTGCGCAGTCGCCGACGTTGTCGCCGACGTTGTCCGCGATAACGGCGGGGTTTCTCGGGTCGTCTTCAGGGATTCCTGCCTCGACCTTTCCGACGAGGTCGGCTCCTACGTCAGCCGCCTTTGTGTAAATACCGCCTGCGATACGGGCAAACACGCTCATGAGCGAGCAGCCGAAACCGAGGCCGATTAGGGCGTGGAATGCCTCTTCGCCGGCAGCCTGTTTAGCTATAAAATAATAACCGGCAATTCCTATAATGCCCAACCCAACGACCATAAGTCCGGTAACGGAGCCGCCCTTAAAAGAAAGGGTCAGGGCGTTCTGCAAGCCTTTTGATGCGGCCTGCGTCGTGCGGACATTTGCGCGCACGGTAACCCACATGCCTACAAAGCCTGCAAATGCCGAGCCCACCGTTCCGATAATAAACCCTGCTGCAGTCCAGACTCCTAAAAACGCTGCAAGCAAAACCACCAAGACAACCGCAACGCCCGCTACAGTCTTGTATTCACGGGCAAGAAAGGCGTATGCGCCTTCTTTGACCGCATTTGAGATCTGCTGCATGCGATCGCTTCCTGCATCCTGTTTGGATACCCATGCCGCGGTATAAAGGGCGTAGGCTACGCCGGCTATTCCGCATGCAAGGGCAAAGAGAATAATTGTAGTCATCTCTCTTCTCTCCTCCTTATTAAAATTTTGTTGGATTAATACTTACTGTTAATACCGAAAACATTCCATTGCTCCGCCGGCCTTATTTTCCCTTCCCCTTTCACCTCCCGTTAACTTTCTCTATTTGTGTGCCGCGCAAACACCATTGCGGTCGCCCTGTAAACCATATGCGCCATCTTTGAAAACGGGGCAAAGGCAAAGAGGAAAAATACGAATACAAGATGGGCGAAATAGGTCGGATACGCAAGCACTGCTATATCCGCAAGCCTGAACAACTCCGCAAATATGCCGGTCAGCGCGACGGCGTATATAACCATAATAAAAAGCCAATCGAAGTAGCTCCCCTTGCCCGCCTTATCCGCGTTCTTCAAACGGTTATTCACAACGAAGGTAATTCCGAACAGCAGCGCCAGCGCGCTGATATTACCCAAAATTTTCAGCGGGTCGTAAAGTGGATACGGGGATTCATACTTAAAGCCGTAGAGATAGACAATAGCGAGGGTTGTCGTTATGGCAAGCCCCGCAAAGGCGTAAAATACCAAAAGATGCGATGTCTTTCTCTCTTTAGTTACATTGCACTTTTCGAATCTTTTATGCGCAAGGATTTCCATTACCGTTTCTTTTATGCTGCCGATAATGTTTCCTCCCTGCGTTTTTGCGCCTTTGCTCATATCGGCCCAATATTTGGTTATGCCGGCTGCAAAGCAAAGTGCCGCAAAAAAAGCCGCCGCGCTGAAGGTAACGTCTATCTGCGGGAACACGGGCATAAATTTGGAATATACTATTCCGCCGTTTTCGCCCCTCGGAATAGCGGAGAAATCGAGATACCCTTTCGGTGCGATATAGGCAAGGAACAACAATACCGGAATAGCAAAGAGTATCAGCAGGTATTTCGGGTCGCCCACCATTTTAGCGAGGGGGGTCGGAGAATAATGCTGAATCGAGATTTTCCTTACCGCTCCCAGCACCTCTCCGGGTTTTGCGCCTCTCGGGCAGTATGCAGTGCAGTCGCTGCACTGATGGCAGAGCCATATATCGGGATTGCTGACGAGCTTATCCTTCATGCCCCACTGGGCGTACATCATCTCTTTCCTCGGGAACGGCTTGTCATCGGGCGTTACATTGCAGACAACAGTGCATGTCGAGCACTGATAACATTTCTTCAGAGATTCGCCCCCAGAGGCTATAATATCTTTAACAAAATTCAAATCCGGACTTATTACCTGTGTCATTATCTGTTCTGGCATTTATCTCCTCCTATAGTACACAGTGTGTAATCGCAGGGACAGTCCCGAATCTACGGCCTTCGGCCCGTAATTCTGGGACAGTCCCTTCTTAAAATTCCTTAAACGGGTTCGGCCCTATTTCCTCAACCCTTTCTACAAACTTGTTTATCATATCGGGAAGTTTGTCATATTCCGATATCGCTACCTGAATAAGCTCGCATCTGTCGGCCTCGAGCTGAAGCTTGTCAAGCGTCTCCCTCACTTTGCTGAAGCGGTAATTCGCAAGCTCGCTGCCTTTTACAAAATGGCACTGATAATTTTCGCCGTACTTGCAGCCGAGCAGCATAAGCCCGTCTATTCCCTTTGAAAACGCATCGGTAACCCAGACCAGGTTTGTCGAACCGAGACATCTGATTGGGATAATCCTGACATTCGGATTAATCTTATTGCGCTTAATGGCCGCGCTGTCCAGAGCAGGATATGCGTCGTTTTCACATGCCAGAACAACTATCCTGAACTCATCCTCCGACACCTCGATGCCCTTGATCATAGAACCGATTATATCGACGCTGAAATCTTTAAAAGATACTATCCTTTCAGGGCACGCTCCCATGCATGTGCCGCAGCGCCTGCAGCGGTTAACCCTGTAAAACGGCGTGCCTTTTTCATCTTCGTCTATCGCTCCAAAAGGACATTCCTCGGTGCACCTCTTGCAGGATGTGCATTTAATCATAAGAGGGTCGGGGAATGTCATGTCCCATGCCCTCGGATGAACAGCTATGCCCTGAGCGACATGCTCGACGCACTGAATTGCCTTAAGCGCCGCTCCTGCGGCATCGTCCGATGCGTCAGCCATCGTCATCGGCTGCCTTACGCAGCCGGCGGAGTATATGCCTGTCCTTCTCGTCTCATACTGGAAACATATGAAGTTGGAGTCTGCAAAGCCGTATGCGCCTTCGAGCGAAGGTATTTCAGGCCCCTGCCTGTAATCGAGATTCAATATAAATTCGGGTTTCGGGGTAGACTCAATATAAGCCTTTCTTGCATCGTCGCCTTTTTTGCCTGCCTCTGTCAGTCCGTCGAGATATTCCTGAGGGACGCGCGTAGCAGGCACAATGCCGGTGGCGAGAACGACAAGATCGGCCTCGACCTTTATCTTTTCACCAAGAAGGGTGTTCTCAGCTTCGACAAACATATTGCCGTTTCCGGCGTCGCTTATGCCTGTCACATCAGCCTTTGTCAATAAAACTCCCGGGTCATTCTGCATGTTCTTATAGAAGATCTCGGTCTGTCCCGGAGTTCTGATGTCTTTATAAAATATCATCGCGACCGCATCGCCGTTTTTTTCCCTGACATATTTTGCCTGTTTAAGAGATGTCGCACAGCAGAAAGACGAACAGTAAGGCAGATGTTCGGGATCTCTCGATCCGGCGCATTGTATGAACGCAACCTTTTTTGCCTCTTTGCCGTCGGAAGGCCTTGTTATCTTCCCTGTCTTTGCAATCTCTTCCATCTGAACATTCGTTATAACATTAGGATTGCCGTAGCCAAGATGCCCGAGCTTTGACGCATCATACGGCTGCCAGCCCGCTGCCATAATAAACGCGCCTGCCTTGATAGTCTCGCCCGTGCCGTTAGTTCTTATAGTCACATCAAACAGTCCGGGCTGCCCCTCTGTCTTTTCAATTGAGGCTGATTTGTAAACCTTTATATTCGGATGCGCTTCAACCTCTTTTATCTTACCAAAGACAGCAGGCTCTTCCAGTTTTTCATACGGGTATTCCCTCGGAATCTGTTTGTATAATTTTGCCGCCCAGCCGCCGAGATCAGCCTGCTTCTCAACAAGCACAACCTCATAGCCTGCTTCAGCCGCCTCAAGAGCAGATGTCAAGCCGGATATGCCGCCGCCGACTACAACTATCGTCTTGCTCAGATCCGGAAGTATGTTAGGCTCAGGCAGGTTGCCTTTCTGCGCCTTGATTATCCCCATCTTCATGTAATCATCGGCAATACTTTGCGTTGCATCGGTATTGGGATCCTGACTCCATGCTACAAACTCCCTGAGATTAACCCTCTCCGTTATTGCGCCCGGAAAATCAAACTCCTCGAATTTTACGCGCGGGGAGCATGCGCCTATTATAAGGGTATTAGCCCCTTCCTTAATGTCATTCCCTATCATCTCAAGGCCGGCAGGGCTGCACAGCACATCATGGACCCTCACGGCATCAGGCTGAATCTTTGCAACCCTCGCAGCGGATTTAGTCAGGTTGTCTATATTGATGGATTCGCCGATGCTGCAACCTTTGCATATATAAACTCCGAATTTCTTTTCCATTTCTATTTAGACCTCCTTGCGCTCTGAATGCTCTTGATGGCAGCTCCTGTCGCATCCTGCACAGACATCGAGACATCAACAGGGCTCTTGAGAGCGCCCACGGCATATATGCCTTTCTTCAATGAAGAGGACACCACAAACCCGTCCGCTGTATATGTTATGTCACCCGGTATTTTTGACGCCTTTGTAGAAGGCACCATGCCTGCCGCAAGCACTACCATATCGAACTTTGCCTTTATCTTTTTGCCTAACTGAATATCTTCGGCCTCGACAATAACATCCTTTGTTTCAGGGTCTTCGGTAATCTTTGCAACCTTGCCCTTTGTGAATGATACTTTAGGGTCGTCCTTAACCTTCCAGTAGAACTGTTCGTACCTGCCCGGCGTCCTTAAATCAATGTAGAAAATTCTTGCTGTCGAATCCGGATACTGCTCCCTGAGATAGGTTGCCTGCTTCATGGACGCCATGCAGCAGATATATGAACAGTAAGGGAGATGATTCTCATCCCTGCTCCCCGCGCACTGGACAAAGGCGATATTCTGGACAGGCTTGCCGTCGGAAGGCCTGAGTATTTTTCCGGATGTCGGGCCGTTTGGAGACGCCAGCCTCTCCATCATCATATTTGTAATGACGTTGGCAATCTTGCCGCCGCCGAGATTATCGAGTTTTGAGACGTCATATGAATCCCATCCTGTTGCAAGCACAACTGAACTCACATTAAGGCTGACAATTTCAGGCTTCATATCAAGGTCAATAGCATCGTACTTGCATGCCTCGACGCACTTCGCGCAGGATGCTCCTTTACAGTATCTGCCGTCTATTGCATACTTGAAAGGAAATGCCTGATTATGCGTAATATAAGCGGCCTTTGTTTTATCCATACCAAAATTAAATTCATTCGGGATTTCGACCGGACATGCCTCAGCGCACGCGTTACATCCAACGCACTTGTCATTGACAAATCGGGGAGTTACCTTAACAGTGACATCATAACTGCCTTCCTGCCCCGATATTTTCTCGACCTCTGCAAGCGTGTGGAATGTAATATCTGCGTTATTCTTAATCCTCTTGAAGTTTATCTCAAGCCCGCAATTCGGCGGACAGAGCTTTGGAAAATATTTATTGAGCTGTGTGACCCTGCCTCCTAAAAAAGGGGTCTTCTCGACTATGACAACGTCAAACCCTGCCTCTGCAGTCTCCACTGCCGCGGTAAGCCCGCTGAAACCGCCGCCTATTACTAAAACCTTTTTGTTATCTGCCATGTTTTTCCTCCTTATTCCATAAGAACACCGCTTGTCATTCTGAGCTAAGCGAAGAATCCTCGCATTTACAAATCTTGAGCCCCTTCGCTTCGCTCAGGGTGACAACTAAACCCGAAAGAGAAAGGGGAGGGCAATGCCCTCCCCAAAAAACATTTAACTACGGATACATCTGGACATAGGGAACCTTTTTGAATTCCCATGCATGAGTCTCGCTATTGTACTTCGAGTTTGTGAAGCACTTCCAGTTCTCATCATCAATCTTGTTGTAGTCGCCCCTGTAGTAATAACCCGGGTATCTGGACTCCTCCCTAAAGAGGATATGCCTTGCATGCGCCTCTACCGACAGAATTCTGTGATAGTTTTCAAAGCACCTTAAGAGCTCATGGAGGTCTTTTGCCGCCATCTTAGCAGCATCCTCTTTGAGCATCTCAAGCTTCTGAAGTCCCATCTCAAGCATTGTCTTTGAGGTCATATACCATGTTGCACACCCGCCAAAATACTCGTCAGCGATCTTCATCAGTCTTAACTGAAGCGCTTTTGGACTAATATAATTAGGGTTAATTTCAGGGGCTGTTGTGTATACTTTATGTTTTTCATATATCTCAAACGGCAGATAGAGTTCAGCCGCAATCTCCTCAAGAGACATTTTAGGCGACGGCTTGTAGTCCGGATGATCGAGGATATATGCTATTGCGGACTTGGCGCAAAGTCTGCCCTCTGCATGTGAACCTGATGAAAACTTATGGCCTGATGCTCCGACAACATCGCCGGCCATAAAAAGACCGGGCACAGTTGACATTCTGTTATATCCCCAACTGTAGTGCTCCGGTGTGCCTGGAAGATCGCCCGGGCCGCTTACCCAGAACCCTGCGCAGCCTGCATGTGAACCGAGGAGATACGGCTCTGTCGGCATAATTTCAGAAGGAGTCTTATCAGGCTCAATATTATTTGCCGCCCATATGGATGCCTGTCCGATAGCCATATCGAGAAAGTCTTCCCATGCCTCTGCCTCAAGGTGTTTCATCTTCTTTTTGCCTTCTTTTTCACCGAGCTTCTCAGTGAAGTCTTTTCCTAAAGCCTCCATCGCCTCATGTGTCCTCATGAGGATCGGGCCTTTGCCGTCCTTCATCGCCCTCATCATGAGATGGTTCCTGATAGCAGTGCCGAGACCTTTTGCATAATCTCCATATCTGGCTACTGCGTCGTCAAAATATTCCTTGTTTGTGCAATAGTCTTCTCCGAAGCTGTCTGTAGCCTTTGCCTTGAAGAAAAGGAACCATGCGCCGACAGGACCATAACCATCTTTAAATCTTGCCGGTACGAACCTGTTTTCCATCAAGGTAAGCTCCGCTCCTGCCTGCATTCCGAAGGCATAACCTGAACCGCTGCTAAACACAGGGTACCATGTTCTTCCCATGCCTTCGCCGACCGATCTCGGCCTGAAGCAATTAACCGCTCCGGCAGTTGCGCAAATCATGGCCTTAGCCTTAAAGGAATAGATCTTATTTTCTCTTGTGCTGAACCCGATAGCTGCTGCTACGTTCTTCCCATTTGTATCCATTACAGCCTTAACAATGAATACCCTTTCAAAATGGTTCTGCGCCATGCCGGTTGCTTCCCTGTTGGTCTGGAGGGCTTTCTTTGCAGCCTCGGCAACAATAACCTTGTATGATTCACCGTTGATCATTATCTGCCATTTACCGGATCTTACCGGTGTTCCGCCGTCTTTTAATGCCTTCTTTCCGGCCTCAGCTGCCTGAAAGCCGTCGAGGGAGAACCCGTCATCGCCCCTCTTCCAGATCGGAAGTCCCCACTCTTCAAAGAGCTGAACGGAATTATCAACGTGTCTGCCGAGGTCGAATACAAGATCTTCCCTGATGATGCCCATCAGGTCATTTCTTACATATTTGACATAATCGGCCACCTTATTCTCGCCGACATAAGTATTAATGGCAGACAGACCCATTGCGACCGCGCCGCTTCTGTCTGTCGCTGCTTTATCAACCATGACAATCTTCAAGCCCTTTTCATTTGCCCAGCGGGCTCCTTCAAAAGCAGCGCCGCATCCTGCCATACCGCCACCCATGATCAGGAGATCACATTCAACTTCGGTTACTTCGGGCTTCTGACAATAAGAAAACGTGCAAGTTTCTTTTTCCATTTATATGCTCCTCCTATTCTGTATTATTCTGTTCTGGCCGGCCCGTTAAAGAATCCCGGCTGTTTAAGTGTTGCGAAATCAGGCGCTGGCTTGCCTGCATACGGTTCAACAGAGCCTTCTGCAGTAGTCCTGATCGGGAACTTGAATCTTTTGAGTATTCCGTTCCTGAACTTGATTGTCCACATGATAGAATCAGTACCTCTAAGCGGGATAGTGCTGGATCCAAGTGGAACAAAGTCTGAATAACCCCTTACCTCGATGGCCTGCTGAGGGCAGATCTTTACACAGTTAAAGCACTCCCAGCACTGCTCCGGCTCCTGATTGTACGCCTTCATCTTTTCCCTGTCGAGGGCCATCAAATCGTGAGGACAAATATACTGGCATGCAGTCTTGTCCTGGGCCTTGCATCCGTCACATTTTTCCGTAATTACAAAACTTGGCATATGCAACCTCCTCCTTGATTTTATTAGCATCACTGTGTGATGCCTATTGAAATTCGTATTTACTGCCTGATGTCAAAACCATTTTGCTTAAACTCTCTGTTTGATGCTTCCGCTTTCACCTCCCCTTCCATTAAAAACAGGCAATAGGTTATAGGTCATAGGCTATAGATTTTTTTCCTATCACCTATAGCCCATTGCCTATCGCCTTTTTGTTTATCTATACACCTTCCGGATACTTATGGGTTTTAATCTAGACCTTCTCGGCCAATCCTTCATAAATATGCCCTGAAAATCTTCATGAATTTATTTTTCAAGACTCTGATAATATTTAATAAGAATCTCTGCAACTTCAGGCCGTGAGAATTCTTTAGGCGGCGCAATGCCCTTACCTAACATTTCACGAACTTTGGTGCCTGAAAGCAGAACAAAGTCTTCTTTTGTATGATCGGGCGCTTCGCACATCATCATAACCTTGTTCAGTTTCTTCGAGTATGCGGTGTGGTCAGCCTTGAAGATCTCAATTTTCAGCGCGCCGGCAGGAACCTCATTATCGAATATGGTTTGCGCATCGAATGGACCGTAGTGATCGCCTACGCCTGCATGGTCACGACCGACAATAAAGTGAGTTGCGCCCATGTTCTGACGGAATACAGCGTGCAATACAGCTTCGCGTGGACCGGCATACAGCATATCGAAACCGTAACCCGTAACCATTGCACTGTTCGGCGGGAAGTACAGCTCAACCATTTTACGGATCGCGGCATCACGGACAGGCGCCGGGATATCACCCTTTTTCAGTTTACCTAACAACATGTGAATGACCAGACCATCACAACCTAAACGATCCATTGCCATGTGGCAAAGTTCTTCGTGAGCCAAATGCATCGGGTTGCGAGTCTGGAAAGCAACAACTTTCTTCCAGCCGCGCTCAACGATTTCGTTACGGATTTCAACCGCGGTACGGAAGGTGTCCGGGAATTCATCCTGGAAATATGAGAAGTTCAGCACTTTGATCGGACCGGAAAGACATACTTTGCCTTGAGAGTTAAATGCTTCAACACCCGGATGCGCTTCTTTAGGGCTGGGACGGTAAATTTTTTCAGACATCAACGCCATATCCGCATCGCTGAATTCTTCAACCGTCTTTACATCCATAACGGCCAGTACAGGATTGCCTTCAACATTCGGATCTCTCAGTGCAATACGTTCGCCCGCTTTGATTGAGCCTGCATCTTTCACGAGGTTTAAAATGGGAACAGGCCAGAACAAACCGGCTGTTGTTTTCATATCTGCAGCAACGGAAAGAGCATCGGCCTTATTCATGTAGCCTGTTAGCGGGTTGAAATAACCGCCGCCAAGCATAACTGCATTAGCTGCAGTAGCTGAACTCACAACAATAGAAGCCAGACCTTTAGCTTCTTTCTGCAGTGCTTCATTTTCAGCCGTGTCATATACATATAGCGGATTTAGTTCGTCTGAACCGTGGGGTTTAATCAAAGACATTATTGATTCCTCCTGTTTAATTATTTTTGTATATTTTCAAAGCAATATTTGAAATATCTATTTAAGACCTAATGCATCGCAGACCTTCTTGAATATGTCGTCGATGCTTCCTGTCCCGGAAACTGATTTCAATATATTCTTCTTGCCGTAGTAATCGATGAGCGGCGCGGTCTGCGCGTTATAAACCTCGAGCCTTTTCTTTATCGTCTCTTCCTTGT
>JACREW010000126.1 GCA_016212685.1 Nitrospirota bacterium | reverse complement strand
GGGGAGAAGATGGCAGAGTTTGTGGGCAAAGGCAAGGGTTCACTTTCCAAAACCAAATGGACCGTCCTTATCCACTTGCATTCCAGAGCTTGTCAGATTGGGAGTGAAATCGTTACCCTCTTAAAGGCAGGTTACGCTGATGGCGCTCAGGCAAGATGGCGTTCCCTTCATGAGGTTGCGGTAGTGACGGCCTTCATTCATGCTCATGATGATCTTGTCGCAGAACAGTATCTTATGCACGATGAAATAGAGGAATACAAGAGTATAGGGCAACAACTGGACATCGATTCAAGCTTGGGTGATGATCGCAATTTCTCGTCTTACCTCCATGATCTTCAGATACGCAAGGATGGATTGATTGAGAGATACGGGAAGGTTTTTTCCGAGGACTATGGGTGGGCTGCATGTGTACTGAATAATCGTCGGCCGACATTCAAGGATATCGAAAAAGAGGTAAATCTTAGCCATCTTCGCTCATACTATAGAGAAGCCAGTCATAATGTTCACGCTGGGGTGCGAGGTACGTTTTCAAGACTTGGTCTCCACCCATCTGTTGCCGATAGTCTTTTGTTGGTTGGTGTAAGTGATTTTGGACTCGCTGATCCGGGTCATCTATCGGCTCTCTCTTTGACGCATGCAACGGCCTCTATTCTTTTTGAAATAGCAGATATAGACTCTGTCGTATTTATGAAAGTTATTTTGAAACAGCGTGATATAGTGGGCAGGGAGTTCTGGAAGTGCCATCGCAAAATGCTGACGACTATCGTACAATAAGACATTGTAGCTGATGCGTAAGCGTCTGAACTTCATGTTATCTTAAATAGAGACCAATGGAGGGGATAAAAAGAATAAAAATGGGACAGCCCGCCGTCCTATTTTTTCTTTATTCGTAAATCCCAAGGCATATCTGCCGTTGTAAAACTATCCACTCGTGTGATGATAGAAACCGCGACATTCAGCTATGACGGTCCGTTTATGGAATTTCCCCAGTTTTGGCATCAGATCAACGGGCTGCCAATGCCAGCTGAGCTTTATTATACGGCTTGATTCTGCGGAGCGTCTCGGACATCTCATCACGGGCAACTGCAAGGTCATAATCTATCTGCAGCCGCTCCCAAAAACCGTCAGACAGACCGAAAAATCGGGATAACCTCAAACCTGTGTCAGTGGTGATAGCCCGCTTGCCGGCTATAATCTCACCGATACGGCGCTGCGGCACTCCGATTTCCTTTGCAAGCCTGTATTGTGTGATTCCCATAGGCTTTAAAAACTCCTCAAGGAGTATTTCTCCGGGAGTGGGATATAGAACCTGTCTTTTACTCATGGTAACGCTCTCCTTTCTCAGTGATAATCCACTATTTCAACATCAAGAGCATTGCCGTCATCAAACCTGAAGCATATACGCCATTGGTCGTTAATGCGGATGCTCCATTGCCCTTTGCGTTTGCCGCTTAAAGCCTCAAGCCTATTGCCGGGCGGAACTCTTAAATCTTCGATCTTGCCCGCAACATTAATCATTGCCAGCTTTCTCATAGCCGTAGTCTCTATCTTGGCAAAGCGGGCAACCCGCTTCCCGTTAAATAGCGCCTCGGTATCCCGGCACTTAAACGCTACAATCATGCCTTAATAATAACGAATCGCAATAGTAATGTCAAGCGTTATTATAATCCGCAGCCAAACATTCATAAAAACAAAACAGGCATTTAATAACCTCATCGCATTGATAAAGGCTTTGCCCGATGGCTCGTATGAGAAGCCGTGCCTGTTTTGCTTGATTACGGGTTATGGGAGCGTCAAAAATCTGAATAACTTCCATATCTCATGGTAAAATGAACGCACTAAAAATATGGATATCCTATGAGAAAAGACGACGAATCGGAGCCTGTCGAAATCCCGATAGACGGCATATTGGATTTGCATACTTTTAATCCCAAAGAGATAAAGGAGCTTCTGCCTGATTATCTTTCGGAATGCAGGAAGAGGGGAATACTTGATGTGCGGATTATTCACGGCAAGGGCACGGGCGCTTTGCGTGAAACCGTTCATGCTATACTCCGCAAAACCCCGGAGGTCGAATCCTTCAGGCTCGCGGGAGAGGACGGGGGAGGATGGGGCGCTACGGTTTTAAGGCTTAGAGCTAAAAATATTCATTAAAATTTATACGGAGGTTTTTATGATTGTCGGCATTATTTCCGATACCCACGACCAGCTTGATAATTTAAGAAAGGCTTTAAAAATATTCGAGGAGAAAAATGTCGGGCACATAATACACGCGGGGGATTTCTGTTCTCCGTTCACATGGCGGGTTATAAGGAATTTTAAGGGCGAATTTACGGGCATTTTCGGCAATAACGACGGCGAGAGGGTTCTTTTGAAAAAGCTTTATCAGGACAGGATTTATACGCAGCCTTATAAATTTGTTCTTCATAACAGGAAAATTGTCGTTATGCATGAGTCTGATGTTGCGGATGAGCTTGCGGAGAGCGGGAGATTCGATCTCGTAGTTTTTGGGCATACGCATGAGCCTGTGATTAAAAAGGTTAAGGATACGATTATCGTGAATCCCGGCGAGGTATGCGGCTGGCTCTATGGAAAACCGACGGCGGCTATCGTTAATCTTGAGACAATGGATGCGGAAATAATTTCTATCCTTTAAGAGTTTTTATAAAAATAAGAGGACAGGGCATTGTATTGAAGCGGTTTTGGCAGCCCAAGCGGAGCAATGGACAGCGAAGCGGGCTGGCGCCTCGGAGACGGACATGGAAGTCCGGCGAGAATGAGCGGAAATATTGTGCCCTGTCCTCTTCGGTGGTCATTCTGTCATTCGTTCTAAATCTCGAATTCCTCTCCTTTATGAGGCACATGCGTTATGAATCCGAATTTGTCTTTGACCGTCTCTTCGAACTCAAGAGCGATTTTTTCTTCGCCGTGAACAATGAATACCTCCGGCCTGCTTGAGAATGCTCCGAGCCATTCGAAAAGCCCGCTCCTGTCCGCATGGGCTGAAAAGCCTCCGATGGTATAAACTTTCGCCTTTACCGCGATTTCTTCCCCGAGGACATTTGCCGTTTTAGCGCCTTGTATTATCTTTCTTCCGAGGGTTCCCTCAGCCTGAAACCCGGTAAATATCACGCTGCATTCCGGACGCCACAGATTATGCTTGAAGTGATGCCTTATTCTTCCTCCGTCGCACATGCCGCTTCCCGCGATAATAACGGCTCCGGATTTTATTCTGTTTATCTTCTGCGACTCTTCGATTGAGGTTGTGAAGTGAAGTTTTATTGCATTGCCTTTTCTGTTCCGGAGCATCTTAATAGCCTCCTCATCATAGCATTCAGGATGCGCTAAATAGACCTTTGTCGCCTCTTCCGCGAGGGGGCTGTCGACATAGACATTGAGATTATCGAGCCTTCCTTCCCCGGACAATTTGTTCAAGGTGTATAAAATATCCTGCGTCCTTCCAACGGCAAAGGCCGGAATTAACACATTACCGCCTCTTTTAAAGGTAACTTTTATTGCCTCCGCGAGTTCGTCAATGCTCTCCTCCATGCCCTTGTGCAGCCTGTTGCCGTACGTTGATTCAACGACTACATAATCCGCTGTCCCTGCATGCTGCGGGTCATTGATTATCGGATTTCCTTTTTTGCCTATGTCACCAGAGAATACTATTCTCTTCCCGACAGGGCTGTCCTGATACCATAATTCCAATGTCCCCGAACCGAGGATATGTCCTGCGTCAATAAACCTGTATTTTATACCGCTTCCGATATGTTCTATCTTCCCATAGTGTTTTTTCTCGAAGAACGGGATTGCCGCTTTTGCATCTCCGGTTGTATATAACGGCTCGAACACAATATCCTTTCCTGACCTGAAAGCCTTTTTGGTAAGCCATTCCGCATCTTTTTCCTGTATCTGCGCGGAGTCGTAAAGCATAATTTCGGCGAGGTCTGCGGTGGCAGACGTGGCGAATATCCTGCCTTTAAACCCGTCCTTTACGAGTTTTGGAATAAGTCCGGAATGGTCTATATGGGCGTGGGTTAAAAAGAGGCAATCAATATCCTGCGGATTGAATTGAAACTGCGTTTTGTTTATCTCATCGGCATGCTCCCCCTGATACATCCCGCAGTCAACGAGTATCTGCAAATCGTTTATCGACAGATGAAAACATGCGCCTGTGACAGTCCTGACTCCGCCCAAAAATCTTATTTTCAAATCGTTACTCCGTCTATTCTTTTTAGACCCGCGTCCATCGCCATTTTTACGGCCTCGGAATATTCCCTTGTTGTTATTCTCCTGTCGAGGGGAGGGTGCTCAAATGCCTTATAACACGGGTAATACTGATCCATGATGTTTATATACGTATTAGGGGAGATTTCGTCCGCTATGAAACTCACGATCTCTTTTGTGCCTGCTGCGCCTTCAGGCAGGATGAGGTGTCTGACGAGAATGCCCCTCACTGCAACTCCTTTTTCATCGATTATGAGATCTCCGACCTGGCGGTGCATCTCTTTGATCGCGGCCTTTGCCGTTTCGGGATAGTCTTTCGCCTTTGAGTATTTAAGAGCCATTTCCGGATTTGAATATTTGAAATCGGGCATGTAAATGTCTATTATGCCGTCGAGGTTTTTCAGCGATTCTATCGCTTCGTATCCTCCGCAGTTATATACAATGGGAATATTCAATCCTTTTTCTGAAGCTATGGCTATGGAATGCAGTATCATCGGCATTTGATGGGTGGGAGTGACTAAGTTTATATTGTGGCATCCGGATCCCTGCAATGTTAGCATTATATCTGCAAGTTTTTCATGAGTTATCTCGTTTCCTTCGCCTAAGTGGCTTATGGTCCAGTTCTGGCAGAATATGCAGCCCAGATTACAGAAACCGAAGAAGATTGTCCCGGAACCGAAACGCCCGACAAGCGGCCTTTCCTCTCCAAAATGCGGCCCCCAGCTTGCAACAAATGGCCTGTCCCCCGTCCTGCAAAAACCTACTTCTCCTGCTGTCCTGTCCACCTCGCAGTTGCGGGGACAGAGAGTACAGTTTTTTAATATTTCCTCTGCGCGTCTTACCCGCTCCCATAGTTCTTTGGACGGGAGGTTTAGATAGGCCGCAACATGGGGCATATGCTTACTGCGCTTTAGGCAGCATCCATCCTACGAGTTTTGCGGTTATTTCCTTTGCGTGCCATGCGATATTCTTTATCGAATCGAGCATATTGATGTATAGGGACGATGCTATCGGGAGACACAGTCCCTCGATGAGCCTTTCTTCATGCAAGGTAGCATATTCCGTAGCCCTTTTTACAATGCCTGCTTCCGATTCCTGTACATATCTTCCGAGGATGAAATTCTTGGCGAGGAGTATATCCGATGTC
>JACREW010000123.1 GCA_016212685.1 Nitrospirota bacterium | reverse complement strand
GGCGACTATACGGTTAAAGACGCGGTAATGAACGGTTACAATGGTAAAAACAAGATAGTTTATTTGGTTGCTCTTGAGGATAAAAAGGCTGTGCGTAGTGTGGTTGTAGAGGCTTCTTATGACATGATTGTGGATGTCTTCGTCGCTGCAAGACCGCTATCTGGCGGAACGGTATTATCCGGAGACGATTTTTATGCGGTAAAACAGAAGAGTTCGAGACTTCCCGCAGGGGCGGTGTCGAATAAAAAAGATATTGAAGGCAAAATGCTCAGATCGAATGTCGGGCAGGGAGTTATTTTACGCAACGACTATGTGACTGAACGGATGAACGTTAAAAGAGGACAGAAGGTGAATGTTGTTGTGGAAGGGAATAATGTGCACATTGCGACGCAGGGTGTACTCAGAAATGATGCTGTTATCGGCGGCGCCGCAAAGGTTTTTTGCGATGTGTCGAAAAAGGAAGTGAACGGCATATTGGTAGCTCCAAATACCGTGAGGGTGAAGATATGAAAGACAGTGGTCAGTCGTCAGTGGTCAGTGGTCAGAAAAGAAGAGGTCTGGAATCAGAAATTAGAAGTCCGAGAGCAGAGATTCAGGGATCAAAGTTCAAAGGGTCCCTATTAAAAAGGTTAATACTGGTCACTGGTTACTGGTCACTGGCCACTGTTTTTATTGGTTGCGCTTCCGGCCTGCAGGAGGCGCGTGATATAAAAGAAGCTCCCATGCCCCCCAGATATATCGAGACAAAGGGAAAGGACGTTTATTCCACAGAGGGGTCGCTGTGGCATAACAGCGCTTCGCTTTTTGAAGACCGGAAGGCAAAGAGGGTAAACGATCTTGTAACCGTATTGATCAGCGAGAGGTCGGCGGCATCCAAGAAGGCGACTACAACTGCCGCCAGAGATTCGTCGGGAGATTATGATATGACGAAGTTTTTCGGAATGGATACCGACTTCGGTCTTCAGAAGCTACCTATGGCGAACGGCTTTTATAAAGGCACAAATGTATTTTCTCCTTCAGCCAAGGGAACTGGAAGCTCTGATTTTAAAGGAAAAGGTGATACTACGAGGGAAGGCACGTTGACCGCAACAATTACCGCTAAGATTGTCGAAGTCTTGCCGAATTCCAATCTCGTTATAGAGTCGAGGAAAGAGATACTGGTCAACAATGAAAAAGAGATACTCGTGTTTAGAGGTCTTATAAGGCCCGATAATATATCGCCGACCAATACGGTTTTGTCCCAGTATGTGGCGGACGCCCAGATATACCTTGTAGGAGACGGAGTGCTGGACGACAAGCAGTCGACGGGATGGCTTGTAAGATTTTTAGATAAAGTATGGCCGTTTTAGTTAAGTGGGAAGTGAGAAGTAGGAAGGGGGAAGTTAAAAATGATAAAAAATAAATTTAAAAAAGATGCTTTTAAAAAGAAAAGCGCTAAGTTTGTCTTTATTTGTTTCTTATTACTTCTTATTTCCCACCTCTCACTTCCCACTTTTTCGTTTGCCGAGAGAATAAAGGATATCGCTACATTCTCAGGCGTAAGAGAAAACGAGCTTATAGGATACGGCATAGTAGTAGGACTTAACGGAACCGGCGATAAGGACGGGACATATATATTTCAGCCCTTTGCCAATATGCTTACCAGAATGGGTGTCAGTATTAATCCTGCCGATGTAAAAGGAAAGACAAAGAATATAGCCGCCGTTATAGTTACCGCTAAGCTTTCCACAATGGTGAGACCGGGTTCAAAGGTCGATGTGCAGGTATCATCCATAGGAGATGCGAAGAGCCTTCAGGGAGGCACATTGTTAATGACTCCTCTGGTGGGGCCTGACAATAATACATATGCGGTGGCTCAGGGATCTGTGTCTATCGGAGGTTTTGTTGCCGGTGGCGCCGGAGCTCAGGCGATCAAAAATCATCCCAATGTCGGCACAATTCCTAATGGCGCCATCGTGGAAAGGGAGGTTCCAGTCCAGTTGAACAGTAAGAACAGGCTGGATGTTTTATTGACGGCGCAGGATATTACTACAGCTAAAAGGGTAGCCGAAAAGATAAACGGCAGGCTCGGCGGGGCTTTTGCGCAAGCTGAAGGCCCATCGTCGGTTTCGGTAGCGGTGCCGGATTCTTTTGCTAACAGGGTAGTCGAACTTATGTCGGTAATCGAGCTTATAAACGTGGATGTAGATATGCCGGCGAGAGTTGTTGTAAATGAAAGAACCGGTACGATTGTGGTAGGAGAAAACGTAGTTATCTCTCCGATAGCCCTTGCGCACGGCGGACTGACGGTTGAGGTAAAGACGGAATATCAGGTTTCACAGCCTTTGCCTCTCGCGCCCGCAAGGGCTGAAACTGTTGTAGTACCCCAAAAAGAGGTTAAAGCTGAAGAGAAAAGGGCAACCCTTACCGAAGTTAAGGGGGCGACTATAGGTCAACTGGTGAAAGCCTTGAATGCCCTGGGAGTTACACCCAAAGATATGGTTGCGATATTGCAGGCGATTAAGACCGCAGGCAGTTTAAAAGCGGAATTGGTGATAATGTAGCGTCAAGCGTTATGCGTGGAGCGATGAGCGTAATAGAAGAAGATATTGAAAGGAGATTATGATAGACATGATTCCAAAATTACAAACGCTTGACCCTCAGCTTTTGGCGCAGAATGCTCGTCCCTCAACGCACGACGCCTCCGACCCTAAAGTCATTGCAAAACAGGTGGAAAATGTTTTTTTGAACGAATTCCTGAAGGTTATGATGGAGCAGACATCATTCGGCAAAGACAGGGTTATTTCCGCATATATGCCTTATATAACAGCCGAAATAGCTAAAGATATAGCAGATAATAGAGGAATGGGCATAGGCGAATTCTTTTTGAGAACTCCATTCTCCGGTAGTAACGAGCCAATTACCCCCCCATTTCCCCTCCTTACTAAGGGGGGAAATGGGGGGGTAACTCCGAACTCCGAACTTAAATTGAGTTTTCCAGTCAAAGGGAAGATGAGTTCGCAGTACGGCTTAAGACACGACCCAATTGACGGAAAACTTCGACATCACAATGGGATAGATATCGCTGTCCCGGAAGGGACTTCTGTCACATCAGCCGAATCCGGAAAGGTTGTCTTCAGCGGATATTCGTCCGGGTACGGTAATTGCATAATAATGGAGCATGAGAACGGCTTGACAAGCCTTTATGCCCATAACTCCTTAAATCTTGTAAAGGCAGGTGATATTGTAGACAAGGGGAAAACCATCGCCCTGTCAGGTTCGACCGGCAGAGCCACCGGACCGCATCTGCATTTCGAGGTTCGGAAAGACGGGGCGACTGTCGATCCGGTCCGGTTTATAGGTTAATTTTTGGCTGCATCCTCCGATATAATATAGTAGTGCATATTAACGTATAAGGAGGACAGGCAAATGAGAATTACAGACAGGGTCGAAGTTGTAGGGAACGTACAAAAAACTGATAAGGCAAAGGAAAAGGCAACCGTTGAAAAAGCCGAAGAGGTTGCATCCAAGGACCAGGTAACGGTCTCTGAAAGGGCAAAGGAGATTGGAAGGCTTCAACTGGAGGTAAGCAAACTACCTGAAATAAGAGCTGACCGGGTGGAAGAGATTAAAAATGCCATTAATGCCGGTACGTATGAAGTGAAAGGCTCGGCGGTGGCCGGGAAACTGTTAGAGGAGGCTATAATTGACTCACTTATATGAGGACCTTATCAATGTGCTGGAAAAAGAGTTTTTCTTATGCACGCAATTGGTCGAACTCCTGCAAAGGGAGAAGGATGTAATAGTAAGCCTTGATCCTGCGGCTCTTGAGGCGCTGCTGAAAGACAAGGAAGCGATAACCGTTGAGATAAAGCTGTGCGATGAGGCTCGGGAAAGGATTCTCGATGCCCTCGGTTTTGAAAATAAAACCATATCCGAGGTTGCCGATATTGCGGCACATGGTTTTAGGGAGAGATTATCCTCCATAGCATCCAAGTTTACGGCAATAATCCACAGTATATCTGAACTCAATAGGTTTAACAGCGTATTAATAGAAAAATCCCTGTATTATATAAAAACTTCATATAACTTTCTAAATACATTCGACGTGGGCGCGCACCAGAAAATATCGGTGGAGGCATAAAAATGTCCATCCTCGGCATATTCGACATTGGAAAAACCGCTTTAATCACCAACAGAAGGGTTCTTGATGCAACAGCGCATAATGTTGCTAATGTCTCCACGCCGGGATTTTCGAGGCAGGACGTTGTTTTACAAAACCTGTCCGGGGGAACGGCTGTTACTACCGCAACCGCATCAGGCAGAGGCGTTGGAATTTCCGAAATAAAAAGGATGTATGATTCCTTTACCAGCCTTCAGCTTAGAACCGAAAACTCGAATCTTTCTTATTGGGAGACGTATGGAGATGGAACCGTCAAGCTGGAGAATATCTTTAATGAGGCGTCGGATACCGGTGTAGGCACTGCGATTAATGACTTTTTTAATGCTTGGCAGGAACTTGCGCAAAACCCGGAGGGATATGCTCAGAGAACAGCGCTTATTAAGAATGCCGAATATCTTTCTTCGAGAATAAGTCGGGCGTATACGTCTCTCAATGATGAACGGACGGGGATATTCAGAGGCAGTCGGACCCTCGTAGACGAGGTAAATGTAATCACATCACATATTTCGGATTTAAACGAAAAGATCGCGTCATCGCCCGGCGCCCTTGACCTGAAAGACCAGAGAGACAGTCTTGTCGAGCGGTTGAACCAGATACTTAAGGTTACTACCTTTGAAGATAATATGGGCAGGTATACGGTGCTTGTGAGTGGAACCCCTCTTGTAGACGGCGGGAAAACGTACGAGATGAGCGTTGAGATAGATTCGGACAACGCTATGCGTTTTAAGGTGGATTTGGGGCAATCTTCACTTACCGATATTACCAATTTTGTATCGGGCGGAGAACTTAAAGCCAATCTCGATTTGAGGGATACGAAGATTGCCGGTTTTATGAACAAGCTGAACGCTTTTGCTCTGGATATGAGCCTAACCATAAACTCATACCATGAGACAGGATACGGGCTCGACGGTTCGACCGGCAACCGGTTTTTTAAGGAAGTAAGCAATATATTCTTCTCAACCGATTCGGCCCCGTCATCCGGCGGAAGCGTCTCGACACTGGAGATAAGGGATCTCAATCTTGTTAATTTCGAAAAGAGATACCGGATAGACTATAACACTTCAGGAGGAACCGGTTATCAAAAAGAAGAGGTGGGCGCTACCGATATTTACTGGCGCGTTCAGGAATCTACCGATGGAACGACATGGACTACGGTAGATACATCGAATGTCATACTGGTAAGTAATACAGTTGCTTCTCCCGATTATAGGACGCTTGAATTCGCCGGCATAAGGATACAGATAAACGGCGATCAGGCTGATTTGGTTTCTGCCGGTACGGAGCAATTCGATATAAAATTTAACAACAATGCCGCGCTCGAGATGGCGGTTAAAATTACCGATCCGCAAAAGGTAGCCGCAGCGGCAGGCGATGACGATACGCAGTTTACTATCGATGCCAATAACAAGACGCTTTCCATTACCCATCCTACTAAAGGCACGACAACCGTAACCCTTACTGAGAGTTCATATACAAGGTTTGGACTTGCAGCAGAACTTGAAAGGGTGATAAATCTAAAAGACATTGACGGCGGCGGGGCAGATTTTAATGTGACCGTTACTTTTGACGCCCAAACCAATAAATTTAAAATTATCAATAATGATGCGGCTAATATTACATTGAACTGGACGGATACGACTACTACTTTAGAGGATATTTTCGGATTTAATGCCGATTCTATCATCCCCCAGAACGGCTTTGACACGGGTGACCTTGAAGTAAAGGCCGGAACCGTTATAATCGACAGTTCGAACAATGCGATTCGCTTCAGCGAAGACAACGGAAGCAGTTATGTAACCATTACAATAGCTAACGGCCTATACACAAGAAGGGAATTGGCAGAGGTGTTGGAGCAGGCGATGGAAAGCGCCGGCGGAGGGTATGATTATACTGTAGCCTACAATACTACTACTAAAACTTATACCGTTACCAACGCTGATGACGATAGCGGGACCGCAAATTCAAACAATATTATTTTAGATTGGACACATTCCACTACCACTGCCGACGGCATATTCGGTTTCAGTTCCAATTCGGTTATTGCCGCTGCCGGCTTAGACTCCAGCGACTCTGCGGTATACCCGGTTTTGCCGGGCGACAATATAAACGCCCGGATAATAGCGGACATTGCGAACAAGACTTTTATAAGCAGCAAAACACCTTCCGATTTTTACCGGGGCATGGCTTCCGATGTCGGTATAGAGGCATCTTTGGCAAAGACAAGCGTGAAGTTTTACGATGCGCTCGTAAACGAGTTGGAGAGGAAGAGGCAGGAGTTTTCCGGCGTGAGCCTGGATGAAGAAGCCGCAAATTTAATTAAATACCAGAAATCCTTTGAGGCAGCCGCAAAGATGATAAGCATCGCCGACGAACTCCTCGGAACCCTTATAAATGCTTTAGGGGGGAGGTAATTATGAGAATCACTACACGGATGTTTTTTGATCAGTTTATTTCAGGCTTTCAGAGCAACATGGAAGCTATTTTTAAGAGTCAGGAGCAGATATCTTCCATGAAGAGGGTTAACCGCCCGTCAGATGACCCGGCAGCGCTGTCGAAGATTACTGCCTATAAAACACAGATAAGCCAGATAGGAGAGTATAAGAGATCGATTACCACCGCTAATAGTATGGTCGGATCGCTCGACAAGGCGCTGTTGAATTTGAACGATACTTTGAATAGGGCGCGGGAACTCGGATTAGAGGGAGCCGATGCCAGCGCAACGGGCGGCGACAGAGCAATAATAGCTAAAGAAATCGGAACATTATTAGAACATGCGATAGATATAGCCAATACAAAAGTCGGAGATAGATATATTTTTTCGGGATACAAGAGCGATACCGCTCCTATCGATAAGAATACGGGTGAGTTTGTAGGCGATTCTAATCCTATTACTTTGAGCATCAGCGCAAATACAGAAATAAAACTGAACGTTTCGGCAAGCGATTTATTCAGTTTTAAACGAATCAGTTCTTCGGATTCGGCAAATTTGATTCTGCCTTCTTATAACGTCGATAAAACAGGAGCTTACGCATCCACGGATGAAATATATGAGGATGCGGATCCCAACGGAGCGCTGCATACGGATAGATTTGTGGTGAGAACAGGGGTAAATGATGAGATTGCGGGTGGTGATGATGGTGATGCAATAGCTGATTTTACTGCAACGCTCACTGCCGGTACATATACGGCGGATCAAATTGCAGTAGAAATAAAAAGGGCATTGGAGGCAGCTAACGGTAGTGCCGATACGTATACTGTTTCCTATGATTCTACAAACAAGAAATTTAAGATTACAAATGATACCGGCAATACGAATGCCCTTGACTTATTGTGGGGCGATGCAACGACAACTGCAGAGAGATTGTTGGGCTTTAATCCTGAAAATACCTTGAGTATCGCCGCCGGTAGCTCGGATACAAGCGACAGCGCAGTTACGGGCGGAGGGTTTACTGCTTCTACAAATACATTTTCAACAAGCGGCGGCACATTAACCATCAAGGTTGGAGATGATGACACAACCGCTGTTGATGTATCGATTTCTGCCCTTGCCACACTTGCGGATGTAAGGAATGCTATCAATAATGCCGATGCAGGTGTCAAGGCGGAAGTCGTTAATATCAGCGCTACATCTACGGCTGATTACAGGATTATCATTTCATCGGATCCCGCAGGCAGACCCGGAGATGTGCGGATAACCGCAACGTCCGATGATGCGGCAGGTACAGGGCTGCATACGCTCGTATACATGTCCAGCAATGATACTATCACTATCGACAGCAATAATAATACGATTATCTTTAATGACGGAGCAGATAGAACGGCAACATTGTCGTCAGGCACATACACGGCAGATACTCTTGCAAGAGAGATAAAAAGGGCTATGGAAGCAGCTAATGGCAGCGCCGACACTTATACCGTTGCCTATGATTCGACAAATAAGAAGTTTAAGCTTATAAATGACAGCACCAACGCGAATGCTATAGATATATTATGGGAAAACTCCAGTACAACGGCGGAGAGCGTGCTTGGTTTTGACGCTACGGATCATTCCTCTATTGCGGTGAATAGTTCTACAACCAGCGATAATGCATTGTCTTACGGCGTTCAGAACCAGACGCTCGGGACGGATATCACGAACTACAATTATATTACAAACCCGTCGAACAACAATTATTACAGCTTTAACAATAACTACCTGAATGAGACGAATATATTGAGGGCGCTTAATTTTTTGAAGGTTTCTCTGGAAAACGACGATGCAGGCAGAGTTCAGAAGGCGATAGACTATTTGACCAAAACATCCGACAGGCTTTTCCAGGTACAGGCGGACGTAGGAGCAAGAATGAATAAGCTCGAAACCGAAGAGACATATCACGGCGACAGGGAATTTGAGATCACAACATATATATCAAACGAGCAGGACACCGACATCGCAAAGGCTATAACCGAACTGACGCAGAAGCAGACGGCACTGGAAGGATTGAGATCGCTTTCTTCGAACGTTTTAAGAGCAAGTCTTTTCGATTTCATACGATGAGGAAAAAATAAGATAAAATGCTTGTGCTAACCCGCAAGGCCAATCAGATAGTAAACATCGGCGACGACATCCGCATTAAGATCGTTGAGATAGGCAACGGTTATGTCAAACTCGGCATCGAAGCGCCGCGTGAAATGCCGATATACAGGGAAGAACTCTATGAAAAGCTCAAACAACTTAACCAGGAAGCTGCGAAGCTCGATATGGGTAAGCTGAAGGATTTCTTGGGATTGAAGGAGTAAGAATGAAAATAAACACGACACGGTTTGGAGATGTAGAGATAGACGATAATAAAATTATTAATTTTCCACTCGGGATTCCCGGTTTTCCGAACATGAAGCGGTACTTTTTGATTGATTACAAGGAGCCTATAAAATGGCTGCACGCGGTTGACGATCCGGATACCGCATTTATAACAGCAAGCCCGTTTTCATTCTTTCCGGACTACTCATTCTCTATGAAGGATGACGTGGAAACGTTTCTTGAGATAAAAAAACCCGAGGATGCGGCTATCATTGTAATTTTAATTGTCGCGGATAACGCCTTGCACGCAAACCTGAAAGCGCCGATAATTATTAATTCCTCGACTCTAAAGGGAGTGCAGATACTTCTCGATGATGAGCGGTATGCCTTTCGTGAGCCCTTGCCGGCGCTGCCCCAGGAAGAAAACAGCGCTAAATAGAAGCGCTTCGATACCTTACAAAGCAAACATTCATTTTTTTGAAAAAACCGGCTTTAAAATGTTATCTTAATAACAGTCTCATAATTGAATATACATTGACCGGAAAATCTCCCCTCACCCCTCTTTACCAAAGAGGGGAAATCCTCCCTTTGGTAAAGGGAGGTTAGGAGGGATTTTATTATAGTTGGATAGTCCATATTTTTATGAGACCCTTAATAATTGTCAGTTTATGGCGTGTTAGTACTAATTAGAAGGAGGCAGGGCAAGAGTCGTGAAACGCGTTCCGATGACACCCGATGGGTATCAGAAACTGAAGGAAGAGCTCGACAAGCTCTTGAAAGTAGACAGGCCTAAGAATATACAGGATATAGCCGAGGCGAGGGCTCATGGGGATCTGTCCGAGAATGCGGAATATCATGCCGCAAGAGAACGACAGTCCTTTATAGAAGGACGCATTCAAGAGCTTCAGGCCAAGCTGTCGCTTGCCGATGTGATAGATACGTCGAAGATAAACCAGTCTAAAGTTGCCTTCGGAGCAAAGGTGAAGGTTGTTGATATAGAGGCCGATGAAGAGTATGAATTTATCCTTGTGGGTTCTGACGAAACGGATGTCAAAAGCGGCAAAATATCCATAACGTCGCCTGTGGGAAGGGCATTGATCGGAAAAGAGGCGGGAGATACCGCAGTGGTGAAGGCGCCGGCAAGGACTATAGAATACGAGATTATAGAGATAAACTTTGTCTAAAAGACAACGTCAAGCGTTGTGCGTTAAGCGTTGAGCGTTGAGCGTAAATAATGACTAAATACTTTAAGGCAACAGTTTTAGAAAATACTGCTTTAAATAAACATTTCAGATTGTTAACCATTGACGCTGGACGCTCAACGCTCAACGCTCAACGCATGCCTTCTCCCGGCCAATTTTATATGCTTCATTCAAGCGACACTTACGATCCTCTTTTAAAGAGACCTTTTAGCATTTTAAAATGCGAAGACAATACCCTGAAATTCCTTTACAGGGTAAGGGGCAAGGGAACCTCTTGTCTTTCGAATCTTAGAAAAGGCGACATAATCGAAGTAATCGGACCGCTCGGAAATAGTTATCCTGAACCTGATGGAGACTTTATTGCAGTTGCCGGAGGCGTGGGAATCGCTTCATTGCTGTCCCTCCTCGAGAAACGCAAGAACACGGGGTATCTATTCTACGGAGCGAGGAGTAAAAACGAACTGGTAATGTTGAGCGAAGTTGAGGCATTAGCAAAAGAAGTGTTTGTAGCTACGGATGACGGTTCCGAAGGCAAGAAGGGACTGATAACCGAATTGCTCATCGATTTTCTTAACTCAACACAACCCCCCCCCTTCCCCCCTTTACTAAAGGGGGGTGAGGGGGGATTACCAATCTACGCATGCGGTCCTAAGCCGATGTTGAAGAAACTCTCTAAAATCGCACGAGAGAGCGGAATAAAATGCTATGTCTCCCTTGAGGAACATATGGCATGCGGAATCGGAGCGTGTCTTGGATGCGTTGTCAGAACCGCTTCCGGCTACAGAAGGGTATGTAAAGAGGGGCCTGTTTTTGATATAAAAGACATTGTATGGAACAATGGAACAAGGGAGTAATGGAATTTAAAAAAGAAATAAATCTTGAGGTTGATATTGCAGGACTAAAACTCAAGAATCCTGTAATGACCGCATCCGGCACGTTCGGCTATGGGGAAGAATATTCGGAATTTATGGATTTAAACAGGCTCGGCGCGATTGTCGTAAAAGGGCTTTCGGCAACGCCGAGACAAGGCAATCCTACGCCCCGCATTGTCGAAACTCCTGCCGGAATGCTTAACGCAATCGGCCTTCAGAACATAGGAGTTAAGGCATTTATAAAAGAAAAACTGCCGTTTTTGAAGAGATTTAATATCCCTGTTATCGCAAATTTTTTCGGGGACAGCATTGACGAATATGTTCAGGCGGCGGTTGAATTAAGCGGCGCAGACGGCGTCCATGCGTTAGAGATGAATATATCCTGCCCGAATAAACAGGCAGGATGGATAGTCTTTGGCACCGACACTAAAACAATGGAGCAGGTAGTTACGGCTGTGAGAAAGGAAACGAAACTGCCGCTGATAGTCAAGCTGTCTCCCAATGTTACAGATATAGGTCTTATGGCAAGGGTTGCCGAAAATTCCGGCGCTGATGCGGTTTCGCTGATAAATACCATAACTGGAATGGTTGTGGATGTTCGGAGGCGAAGGCCCGTGCTTGCAAACAATACGGGCGGGCTGTCAGGCCCTGCTGTCCGGCCGATTGCCGTAAGAATGGTATGGGAAGT
>JACREW010000008.1 GCA_016212685.1 Nitrospirota bacterium | reverse complement strand
TATCAATATTATCATATTTTGCTATCTTTGAACAGTACATACTCTGCAAACAAAACATTTAAAAAAAATGAACGGGCGGGATTCAATGTGATAGCAATGCTCTTTTTATGTAGTCAATAATCGCTCCGATTTTAATTGTTTGAGAGACTTAAAGATTCGGGGGATTAACGGCTTGCTGGGGTTGTGATTCAGGTCTGACAGGCTTCTCTATCTGTTCCTTTTTTTTCGGCGCGGTAGAAGGGAGATCCAGCCTCACCACCTGACCTTTTTCTCCGAGGTTTTCGAGCGGCTTGCCGTTAAACTTCAATTTCACGCCGGCAGCATTGCCTACCACGAGGTTCATGGAGCGATACGCCTCGTAAAATGCCGTTTCTCCGGCATTTAAAAGCATTTCTTTTTTGTCATCGCCGTCTATTGTCAGTTGAATCCATACGGTATCGGTAGCAGATATGCTGAGGTTATGCCTCTTTTTTGACACATTCATAGCTTCAGGCTTATTGCCGGGCGGCACGGAGGGAGGCGTTATGATTGCCGGGTTGACATGCTGTATGCTTTTTTCTTTGGTATTTTCCTGCGACTGCACGACAGGAGGAGATTCCGGCTCTTTTATCTGTATTCCCGGCTCTATCTTCGGCGTTACCGGAGGAGCATCTTTCTCTCCGGAAATCACTGCATAAATAACGATTGCAGATGTAAGCATGGAAAGCGCAACTAACGCCCTTCGCGCAATTCCGCTGAGAGGCAACTTGACTACAACAGGAGTTTCCGGCGATGCTGCGGAAATTTCTGTTGATTCCGGCTCCAATTGAAAAACAGTACGTTCTCCGCTGTCTTTTATCGCGGTGTCTTCCGGCAAGGGTTTTCTGAAGGACGTATTATCGGCTTCCTTTGGACATTTTAATTCTTCAAGGTATGCCTCGTAGGAGGCAATCGCTATATCCGGAGAAACACCGAGGAATCTGGCGTATTCCCGTATATAACCTTTTGTGTACACCTCTATCGGGAGTTTAGAGAAATCCCCATCTTCTATTGCCTTCAGGTAACTGCCTTTTATTCGGGTTGCCTTGGCAATCTCCTCTATTGTCCTCCCCAGATATTCCCTGCGCTCTTTAAGCACCCCCATGCGACACATTCTAACATAATTGCAGGACAAAATGCAGCAACCGAAATTTGCCCATACTCCATAATGACACAAGGCGCAAATCCGCTTCAATGCCTTTATAAGTGTTATATTTTGTGCAAAACAGAGATGCCGTATGTTTCCATAAACATAGATGCCGCTCTACGAGTCATCGACCGATGCGGATGACGGGCATAAGAGAATGCAGTTAAAAAATTCCGTTGATAAAGTCATTGAATCGTATCCGCGCCTTGTATTACAGATTACATCTTCGCAAACCTGTTATGATATTATAGTTTACAATGAAACGGGTAGTAATTACGGGAATAGGCGCGGTTACGCCGCTTGCAAATACATTTGCCGATTCATGGCAGCTCATAAAAAAGGGCGTCTCGGGCATAAATGCAATTACGAAATTCGACGCCTCACGTCTGCCGTGGAAAACCGCTGGTGAACTTAAAGGATTCAGCCCTGAACTGTTCTTATCGAAAAAGGAAATCTTACGACTCGACCCTTTTGTGCAGTATTCGGTTGCGGCATCGGTAATGGCGGTTGAGGATTCGCGGATCCTTAATTTCAAATCTCAAATTTCAAATTTCAAATTTGAGAATGCCGGCGTCATAATCGGCTCAAGCCGAGGCGGGATTACTACGATAGAAAGAGAACTCTCTAAACTCTTAACTCCACAAAGTGGCCATTGGCCTAATTCGAAACTCTCCGCTTATCTCATGCCTTCGACCACTATAAGCATGGCGGCGTCATACACGGCACAAAAGCTCGGTATTAAAGGACAATGCTTGGGTATTTCCAATGCCTGCGCGTCGGGAACCAATGCCGTAGGAGAGGCTTACAGGCTTATAAAACACGGCTATGCCGATGTCGTGATAGCGGGAGGCGCGGAGGCCCCGATATGCAGGCTCTGTATCGAAGGATACGGCATCTCCGGCGCGCTGTCGAAAAAAAACGAATCGTCGGCGAGCAGACCGTTCGATGCAGAGAGGGACGGCTTCGTGCTTGCCGAAGGCGCTTGCATGCTGATTCTTGAAGAATACGAGTCGGCGATAAAAAGAGGCGCGAATATTTATGCCGAACTTACGGGTTACGGCAATACTACAGACGCTTATCACATCACAAGGCCGGACATTAAAGGCGAGCAAAAGGCTATCATCAATGCCCTTGAAGATGCGGGGATTTCGGCAGGAGATGTTGATTATATCAACGCGCACGGTACATCCACTCCCCTCGGCGACCGGGTTGAAGCTCAGGCAATAAAATCCGTCTTTGGGAAAAACATTCCGGTGAGTTCTATAAAATCGATGACAGGGCATATGCTTGCGGCATCCGGGGCGTTTGAGATTGCATGCACTGCCGTGAGCATTAAAGAGGGAATTATACCGCCGACAATAAATATTTCTGAAAAAGACCCCGAGTGCTATATAAATGTTGTACCGGAAAAAAAAGAATCCGACATCAGAATTGCCATTACAAACTCATTCGGATTCGGAGGGGTAAATGCAGTGATAGTTCTTAAAAGCATCTGAAT
>JACREW010000128.1 GCA_016212685.1 Nitrospirota bacterium | reverse complement strand
GAGTTCTTTTGAGAGCTTGCCGACCTTTTCTTTAAGCCCGGGTATTATATTCTTTTCAGGCTTCAGGAATACCATCAGGTAAATCCAGATCAGAAAGACCATACCCCAGCCGATAACGAAAGAATATTTCGAAAGTTCAAAGAACCCGATGGTCCTGCCGGTGAATTCAGCAAACATGCCTGCTCCGGCAGCGGCGCGCGCCGAGCCTAAGAAGGTGATAACACTGCCTGCGCCTGCCGCGTAGGCCATACCTATAAAAAGCGCCTTGCCGAAATTGGTCTGTTTGTCTCCTTCGCCGTAAAGGGCGTTGACTGCGAGGAGTATCGGAAATACAGTAGCAGCAGCAGCGGTATGCGCCATGACATGGGCAAGCCCTGCTGTTACTACCAATGCCCCTAATAAAATCATGTTTGTTTTTTCGCCGACGACTTCAAGCATCTTGTACGCAAGGCGCTTGGTAAGTCCTGATTTAGTAAATGCGAGACCCACAACAACCGAAGCGAAGATAAACATAACAGACGGGTCCATAAAATCCTTAAACGCATCCTTTGCCGGACGTATGGCAAATATGGCCTGAAACACGCCGATTGCTATGGCAGTCACTCCGATCGGCACCACCTCAAATATCCACCAGATGCTTGCCAGCATGAAAAGGGCCAAAGCGCCTTTGCCCTCCTTCGGCAGAGGAAATGCCTTGCCCGTAGGGTCAACGGCGTCTTTCCACTGCGGCATAAAATAAATGAAAAGGAAAAGGCCTAAGCCCAATAAGATAAAAAACACCCTTTTCCAGTCAAATGGAATTTTGGGAGTCGCGATCAGTATTTCCTGCGGAGGCTCCGGCAAGCCCTGTTTAATCTTAATATCCTTTTCTGACATGAATACCCTCCCTTTATTATTCGTTTAAAATGGCGTTAGATACTTCATCGAATACTTCTATCATCCTTACTACGCCTATAAGCTTCTTTTTATTCTCCAAAACAGGCAACAGGATCGCGTCATTATGCAGCATCAAATACGCAGCCTTTGTGACAGGGTCGTCCTGCTCGACAAACAGCTTTGCCGGAACCATGACCTCGCTTACGGGTTTTTCCGCCAATGCCGCGGATTCCTTATTAAAAAGGCTGTCCCATATAACGGATAAGCCCTCCTGCGAATCTTCAGTGACCTGAGCCTTTGTAGTATGCTTCAAAAACTTAGGCTCGATACCCTTTAGGATATTAATGTGGGTCAATGTGCCGACGAGATTGTACTTTTCATCAAACACCAGTATCACGATTGGTCTGACGCACTTAGCGCTTTCCAGCACCGATTTTTTGATAATTCCCATTGCCTGTCTTATCGAAAACCAATACGGAATGTGAGGAAACTCAAAGACATCGACCATCAAATCCTTTACTGTTTTCCCTCCTGCCATAAATCCTCCTTTTTTACTGTTTTCTTTCGAGCTCTATAAAAAACTTGAACCTGTCCGGTCTTTTTATCGAGCGGGTGTAATTTATTTTGTTTTTGCCGGAATAAAAAAGCTGCTCTAAAACCAGCGCGGCGGAGCCTTCCGGCAACCCTAATAACCTGCCTTCTTCCTCGTTAAGATAATCTATGCCTATATAATCCTGCACGCTCGTTATCTTTACGCTGCACTTTTTTTCAAGCACTTCAAGCAGTGAATTGTTCTCGAGGTCTTCCTCCAGCAGCAAGGGACATATATGGTGCGGCATGTATGTTTCCTGCAGCAAAATAGGCTCGTTATCTATCAAACGCAGTCTCTTTATATAAATAACGTGTTTGTCTTCCGCGATATCCAGCTTCAAATCGAGATCGTCTATAGGCATGATGACCGTCTGGGCAAGGACCTTTGTAGAGAAGTTTATGCCGGCTTCAAGCATGAGTTCCTTGAAACTCGTAAACATCGATAGCCCTTCGGGAATGACCCTCTTGCAGACAAATGTCCCCTTTCCCTGTTGCCGCCTTAGATAACCCTGCCTTGCAAGGTCCGATACGGCAATCCTGACCGTGGCTTTGCTTACCTCATAGGTTTTGCAAAGATCCTCTTCAGTAGGTATCTGAGAGTCCACGGCCCACTCCCCGCTCTCGATCTTTCCACGCAATATTCCGTATAGTTGAAGGTAAAGTTTTTGCGGATTATCTCTGTCAATCAGTGTCATAGCATTTTCCCTCATAACATAATGTCATTATAATCAATACAGCATATCATTATAATAATATTATATTTAAGGGTTGTCAAGAACTTTTTTGAGCCTAAAATAGTTCTGTCTCTGATTTTAGTTGAGGTTTTGTATTATAATTTTTATTATGCGTTTTTTAAGGTCGCTGTTCAAAAAGCCTCCGCATCAAGACAAGAGAGACGAAGATATTTTTAAAGAAAAATATCTTTCGTTTCAAAACCTCCTGAACAAAAACAATCTGGCGCTCGAAATAATGGCCGACATGGAGGAGAAGCTTTCAGGCGAGTTTCTATTCGACAGGCAGTATATCGAATCGAACACCGAGGCTGTAACTGCCGGAGTCAGGGATATTATAGACAGCCTGAACAGGATATCAAACGATAAATATTCGGCCCTCACCGCCAAATTCAACCAAATCGTTTATGAAATACAAAAAACGATAGAAAGAAAAAAAGAGATTCCCGTCAGTGGTTATACGATACCTTTTGATGAAATTACCAAAGAAGCGCTGGACATGGTCGGCGGCAAGAACGCGCATATTGGAGAGGTGAAAAACCGCATTCATATCCCGACTCCTGACGGCTTTGCCGTAACTGCATTCGCCTACAAAAAATTCATGGAGCATAACGGGTTTTTGGAGAAGATAAACAAAAGGCTGTCCGAACTTCAGATAGACGACATGGAGCAGCTCAACAGGACAAGCAAAGAGATGCAGGATATGGTCATAGAAGGTGAAATGCCGGAAGACATAGAAAAGGCGATCATAGAATCCGTTGAAAGTTTAAAGTCGAAAATTAAAAATACCCCTCACCCTCGCCCTCTCCCGCAAGGGGAGAGGGGACTCTCTTTTATCTCCCCTCCCTTGATGGGAGGGGATGAAGGGGAGGGTGAACCTTCGACTGTTCGTGTCTCCGTCCGAAGCAGCGCATTACAGGAGGACGGGGATTTCAGCTTTGCAGGCCAGTATTACACATTCCTCAATGTCCCCGAAGACTCGATAATACAAAAATATAAAGAAGTAGTGGCAAGCCTCTTTACCCCGCGCGCCATATTCTACTATAAGTCAAAAGGGTTTCAGGAATATGAAATGGTCATGTCCGTAGGCGTCGTTACGATGGTTGACGCCGTAGCAGGCGGAGTAATGTATTCAAAGGACCCGAACTCTCCACAAAAAAACGAGATAATAATCAGCGCGGTGCGGGGTTTAGGCAAATGCGCCGTAGAAGGGGCGGTAACACCCGAGACATATATAGTATCAAGTCATCCTGAAATAGCAGTAAAAGAAAAAAAGATACCGGTACAGGATACCATGCTGATATGCAAACCTGACGGAGAACTAAAAGAAGTCCTTCTGCCCGACGATATGAAAGGGAAGCCATGCCTGACCGATGAACAGGTCAAGGCGCTTGCCGGATATGCCGTTACTCTCGAAAATCATTATAACAGCCCGCAGGATAATGAATGGGCTACAGACAAGCATGGCCGCATAAACATACTTCAAACACGGCCGTTAAGGGTATTGCCGGCCGAAGAGCAGAGGCTGAAGGTTCCGACGCGCTTAAAGGGCTACAACATCCTCATCGATAAAGGCGTTATAGCCTCTAAGGGCATAGGCTGCGGCAGGGCGTTTATACTTAAAAAAGAGGAAGACCTTAAAGACTTTCCTGAAGGCGCTGTTTTGGTGGCGAAACACACATCCACGAAGTTCGTTACGGTAATGAATAAGGCAAGCGCGATCATTACTGATATCGGGGGAGCTACAGGCCATATGGCGTCGCTTGCGAGGGAATTTCAGGTGCCAGCAATCCTCGATACAGAGATCGCGACAGATATTATTAGGGACGGGCAGGAAATAACAGTGGACGCGGTGAACTGCAATATCTATGAAGGCAGGGTTGACGAACTGCTCGAATTCTCAAAAAGGGAAGAACCGTTCAAGGGCACAGAGCTTTTCAAGACGCTCGAAAAGGCGCTGAAATGGGTAGTTCCGCTTAATTTAGTCGATCCTGAAGACGAAAACTTCAAACCGGAATTCTGCGATACCCTCCATGATATTACGCGTTTTTGTCACGAAACAGGCATGCACGAAATGTTCAAAATTAAAGACATGCCCTCGGGACGGATCGGTGAGGCGAGGAGACTGACAGCAGGAATTCCGCTCAGTATATCGCTTATTGATTTAGGCGGCGGTATAAAAGGCAACAAAAAACTTTTACCCGAACATATCTGCTCAATACCGTTTAATGCGTTTTTCAAAGGACTTGCCTCCATGAGATGGCCTGAGCCGCAGCCGTTCGACACAAAGGGTTTTTTCGGCATGATAGCGCACACCGCAACCATTCCTGAGCAAGAACTCCGCAAAACAGGCGAAGAGAGCTTCTCTTTCATCTCAAGGGAATACATTAACTTTTCTCTCAGGCTGGGGTATCACTTCTCTGCTGTAGAGGCATATGCAGGAGAAAATATGAATGACAACTATATAAGATTTTTCTTTAAAGGAGGGGGCGCCATCACGGACAGAAGGCTAAGAAGGGTAAGGCTGATAACGGAAATACTTAAAAAACTTGATTTCAGGGTCAAGTTTGTTGAAGATGTAATAGACGCCTCCATTACTAAATACAAAAGCAGCGCAATTGAAGAGAAATTGGAAATCCTCGGGAAACTGACCGTATACACCAAACAGCTCGATATGGTCATGTATAACGACGCCGTTACCGACTGGTATATCGAGGAGTTCGTTAAAGGACATATGAAATAAAAAGTTGAAAGGTGAAGGTTGAAAGGTGAAAGCTCGGTTATTTTTGTCTTTTCCCCTCAAAACTTTTTGATGATTTGAGATAACTTATAAGGTTACTTGCCATACCGGATATTTTTAAACACCGGTCTTTAGCGTTTAAAAATTCATCTTCTGATATATATTGCTGGTCAAGAGCTGCATACAATTGAGATCGCATTTCTCCACACGAACCTTTTGCAATGTAAAGAAACTGTATAAACTCTTTATTAGAGCCTCTTTCAAAACCCTCAGCAATATTTGACATTATAGAAATTGAAGCCCTCCTTACTTGGTCAACAAGGGCGTAGTCTCTTGCAAAATCTTTCTTTTTTGTCAGTTCATAAATAAACCCCACCAACTCTCTCGCCTTTTGCCATACATTCAAATCCTCAAAACATGTTACTTTTTTGCTCATAACCTTTCACCCTTCAATTTTTAACCTTCAACCTTTAACCTTCAACCTTTTTAAATCTTTCCTTCAGCATCCTGTTTTCATTCTGGAGCTTCACCCATTTCAACGCCCTGTCTATCGTGTAAAGTATCTGTTCCTTCCGGAACGGCTTTGTGATAAAATCAAATGCGCCCTTCTGCATTGCCTCGGTGGCAGACTCAGCGCTGCTGTAAGCAGTTATGATGATTACCGGCGTATCCTCGTTAATGCCGCGTATCGCTTCAAGGAGTTCAACGCCGTCAAGTCCCGGCATCTTCAGGTCTGCGACAACAACGTCAAACCCTCCCTGTTTAGCTAACTCAAGGGCTTCCAAAGGATTATTCGTGGTCACGATTTCGTAAGGCGTCTTGTCCTTAATGATCATGCTTAAAAGCTTCAGCATATCAGGTTCATCATCAACAGCCAAGATTTTCTCGGTCATATTCTCCTCCTTTTTATTTAGTTGAATGTTGAATGTTGAAAGTTAATTTTCAAACCTTCAACTTTTACCTTTTCAACCTTCAACATTTCTTATCGCCGGTAAAGTTATTATAAAAGTCGTCCCTGTCTCTTCCGACTCCTCTTTTGTCTTTGCTTCAAATGTTATTGTCCCGCCGTGTTTATTGACAATCCCATAAGAAACGGATAAACCAAGACCTGTGCCTTCACCCACTTCTTTTGTGGTAAATAAAGGGTCGAATATCCTCGACCTGTATTGCTTGGGGATACCGCTGCCGGTGTCCCCAATCCTTATCTCCACATCTCTGCCGCCGTTTACAGCCTTTGTAATATTTGTAATAATAGTTAAAACTCCTCCGCCCTTCATGACATGCACGGCGTTGTTTATTATATTTAAAAAGACCTGATGAAGCTCGTCAGGGTCTCCCTTCACTTTAGGCGGTGGATCCTCTAATTCCATTTTATTGATCGCGATCTTGTTAAGCAACAGATTGTTTCCCGCAACGGTAAGCACTTCCTCGATATTCTTATTGATATCGACATCTATTCTCTTTTGTTCTTCGGCTCGCGCAAAACTCAGAAGATTTTCCACAACCCTCTTGGCCTTGAATCCCTGATTTTCGATAGACTTCAACATGTCCCTGACTTCCGGGTCGGAAGGCTCTTTTTCCAAAAGCAGATCGGTAAAGCCCAGGATTATAGCAAGGGGGTTGTTTATTTCGTGGGCAACGCCTGCGGCAAGGGTTCCCATGGATGCCAGTTTTTCCGTATGCAGCATCTGCTCCTGCAGAAGTATCCTTTCAGTAATATCCCTTCCTATTCCCAAAACCTTATATACATTCCCCCACTCGTCTAAAAGACCGCTGAGATTGATGCTGAGCCAAAAAACCTTCCCGTCGATTGTAACAGAGCATGTGACCTGCTCGCTCGTATTGGAACGGAAAACATTGTCGCTTGCCTTCAGTATAAGCTCCACCGTTTCTTGAGGCAAAATGTCGCTAAGATGCTTATCTAAAATATCCTCCTGCGTCTTTTTCAAAAAATTGCAACCGTAATCATTCATATTCAGCACAAGCCCTTCGGGGCTTATTGTAAAAATAATATCATCGGCATGCTCTACGAGCGAGCGATACTGATATTCCCTCTTTTTCAACTCGCTGGTCTTTTCTGTAACCTCTTTTTCAAGCGAGCTCGACCACCTGAGCATCATGCTGATAATCAACAGGCCTCCGAAGAGTATTGACAGGATAACGACTCCTTCCAGCAGGAACTGCCTTATCTGTATGTCGTGAATCGCTCCTTCCACCTCGCTTATAGGCGCTACAACCGCGACAGACCAGATGAGGTCATCGTTTTTATCGCTCAGGCGAATAGGCGCGTATGCGATCAGCTTCTTCATCTCCTTCTCCACGCCTTTGTGCCAGCCGGATATATACCAGCTCTTCCCATCCTTGCCCTTTAACATCTTCTCTTTTTGTATCTCATTTATCCTCGCGAATGATATGGTAGGCTTTTTCTCTTTCCTCGCCTCAAAGGCGTTCTTTCCTATAAATTCCTCTTCTGGATGATGCAAAAAAGTGCCCTTATTATCCATAACCCACGCATAACCTGTCTTTCCTGACTTTATGCCTCTGGTTATCTTCTTTATCAGGACGGTTGTATCAACATTAACCATCATAACTCCAGAGAATAAGTTGGTTGCCACCGGGTGCTTCTCGTCAACCGAGACCTGCCATACAGGGACAACCATCTTCGCTATGTGACTCGCGGGATCTCCTTGAATACCGGGAAAAACCCCTGTTATCAGAATATTACCCTTATTATTTGCATCCTTTGCCCAATTTAGATAACCCATGTCATCAGGATATGGATGCGTTGTCTGGTAGCCTCGTCTATTCACAAGATAAACATTTTTACCGCCCCTTTCGATGTATTTTACTTCGAGGGACCCTTCTTCCTTAATGCTCGAGAAGGCTATTGCCATTCTTTTGTCCATGAAAACCTTTTCAAAATATTGTATGGATGGCGAGAGGCTGAGGAGCAGCAATTCCCTTTTAAGAATGTTAAGGCTGTTCTCAATCTGGCTGGCAGCATGGCGCGCAAGGACTAACTGCTGCTGATTGAAGTCCTCTATTACTACTTCTCTGACCTTCCTTGCAGACATCCAGCCGAGCAATAAAATAATACCGAGCAGAAAAGGTATAGCGAAGATTACTATTTTTTTGATGTGCCTTAGTTTGAAAGCAAACAGCAGTCTTGTAGCAATGCCTGTTAATCCGGCTAAAAAATCTCTTGCGGGTTTCTTAATCTTCACACTTTATTATACCGTATAAAAAGAGTTGAAAATTACCCCCTCCTCTCTCCTCCCCTTATTTAAGGGGAGGATGGGTGGGGTTATTCGGACATCTTCACTACATATACGGAGCACGGGCTGTGCTTTACCACCCTTGAGGCAACACTCCCCATTTTGAATCTCGATGATTTGCCGAGACCCCGGCTGCCGATGATTATAAGGTCTATTTTCTCCTTATCCGCATAATCTATTATGGCGTCGGGGATTGAATACGCGGCTACTACATGCCTGCACGTAGCGAGCACATCTTCTCCGGTCAAAATGCCGCATGCCTGCTGTACTATGTAATCCGCACGCTTTGTAAAAGTCTCGTTCAGCTTTTCCCTTTCGGATGCCGAGATCTCGAGGTCTACGCCTTCGATAAAAGGAGATACGCTTATCAGGCAGATATTCGCGCCTTTTGTCTTCGCGTAATCTACGGCAATCTTAAGCGCTTCTTCGGAATGTTTCGAGCCGTCAACCGGCACAAGTATTTTCATGTTTATCCTCCTGTTTTTATCGCACGGGGACAGTCCCGAATCTACGGCTTCGCCCGTAATTCAGGGACAGTCCCCTCACTGTTCACTGTCTATTAATGTTTCGCCTTGCTCATTGAAAGCCCGATGCCTTCAAACATATAATATATCGCAAATCCCCACCACATTGTATACGCCACATAAAATACGAGCAGACCGACCATAAGACCGGCCTTTTCGGTAACTTTCTGCGCCTCGATGCCGTAAAAGTTGTGAGCGGTCTCAACCGCTTTTTTCATGACATCGGAGACAATCTTTGCCTCCTCTATCTTGCCTTCCTTTTTGAGCTGCTTATCCAGAGGCTTCATAAGATTCCACCATGTAACCATGACCTCTTTTTCGTCAAATCCATAACGGCCCGAAACCGACTTGCCGTCGTTCTTATACATATCATCGGAGTCCTTCAGCGCCTTCTCCATAAGAACGCCTATATCCGCGCTTATTTTTATCTCGGCGCCGTTCGCCTCTGCCTTAGTTCCGGCAACAGTAAGCACTTTAACGGCCTTTTCGACCTGATCGGGCTTTTCCATCTTGATTGCTGTCGAAATCTGCTTGCCGCCAAATTTTTTATTCTCCTCCATCACCTTCGGTATGAAATATGATGAGCCCTTGGACAGTTTATTAAACATATCGTCTGAAAATACAAGTCCGTTCTTCCCTTCACCGAAAATAGGCGAGAAAATCAGGACCAGCACTCCCAAAAACGACATGCCGAGGAAAATGCCTATAGACATTGCTTTTTTATTCATAATCGCCATTTTATTCCTCCCCTCTCAGCTTATCCATGTTTGTAAAGAACTTGGCCATAACCCATACGCCGAAGATGCCGACAACTATCCAGAATATAATGTTACCGACAAACTCTATGCCGTTAACCACAGACTTTGACATCTGTATGTATTCGAGCTCGACCATCTTTTTGGGGAGCGTGCTTGCCCTGTTGATAAATCCGGCGATAATCGACACTGCATAGAACCCTAAGATTTGCGTCCCCTTTACCACCTTTGTTACGAGGGCTCCTACCTGAATCCCGATAAGAGAGCCTATGAGCATGCCCATTGCGAGCGTATAGAAAACATAGCCATATATGGCATACTGGGCGATAGATGCAAGCCCTGCGGTAAAGATGATTTGTAATATATCGGTGCCGACCGTAGTTCCGGCGGATACTCCGAAGAGATAAACGAACATCGGAAATGTAATAAAACCTCCGCCTACGCCCATAATCGCAGCCAGCATTCCTACGATAAACCCTCCGATAATCAGAAATATTGCGGATATCCTT
>JACREW010000118.1 GCA_016212685.1 Nitrospirota bacterium | reverse complement strand
ACCTTCCCTTTAATTTTTCCACATCGGGGCTTATGTTCGGGCTTTGCTGGACATTCAACTGCTTTGCCTCATCCTCAACCAATGGCTTTATATATTCATAAATATCAGATAGGTTTTTCTTCCCATCCTTCAAAGCCTTGAGGAAATAGTATGTAAATACGCCATGCCCTTTTTCAGGCGATGATGTGCTGATTTGCGTGCCTTGTGTTGCAGACAAAACCGCCATGTTCTGTGATAAAATGCCGCCTTCTGCCATCATCACCAATGGTCTTGCGCCTTTTGCCAGGACACTCCTGCCTCCTGAACCGGAAAAACAGGAATCAAGAAGAACAACAACCTCTGCTGCCTGCAATTTGCCCAATTTATCGTATAACCGCTTTAAAGAGTATCCCGTATCTTCAAGATAATTCGGGTCTCCGTCAAAAGGCACTATATAGGCGTCTCCTGTTTTTGGTTCTGGCGCTCCATGGCCGGAATAATAGATTACTACTTTACTGTCGCTCTTGATCCTGTTCGGAAGCCATGTTTCTACAGTTTTCTTTATGCTTGACTGCGTTGCCCTTTCATTCAGGAGAAGTTCTATATTCCTTTCCTTGACGCCCAATGATACAAGATACTCCTTCACAATCTTTTCATCGCTGGAAGAATAATCTGAAGCAGGCAAATCCTGATATTTCTCAACGCCTATAACAACTGCCATGTCATTATCTCCCATTATTTTATCGGTTACACCAAAAAAGGGCTTATCAACATCGGATTTGGTAATAGGAGATACTTCTTGAGAGGGCTTGGATGCTGCTATTGCAGGCTGACTGGCAATTTCCTGCTTTTTAGCAAACTTCTCAAGAAGTTTAATGCCTGCCTTTGCCTTTGCCGTGTTCTCAGCATATTTGGACGTGATAGCAAAACTCTCCAGTTCTGCAAGCACCACATCTATATCTGCACCTTTCTCTATTAATATTTTCACCATATCGATATTGCCTTTAAAAGCTGCCTCCCTTAAAGGGCTCATACCATTGCCATAACCTGTATTCAGGTCTGCACCCTTTTCTATCAAATATTTCGCTATGTCTGTATTTCTCCCAGATATTGCTTCGTATAAAGCTCGAGATTTCGCACGCTCATCTACGCCTCTGTCTATTAAAAATTTTACGATTTCAAATTTACCGTAGTAAGCTGCTGCTGTTAAACCTTGTTCTACATCTTTTGCATCAGCGCCTTGTTCGATAAGTCTGCGGACTTCATTTATATCACCCTGCACTGCTGCATTATGCAGCGCTGGCACACACCCTGTCATCGTCATGCCCACAAGCAGGAGAAAGATTACGCTGATTAAAGAAATTAAATTACCCTTCTTTTTCATAACCCCGCCTCCTAATCTATGGCATTACTTGAAATTTTATCGCCTGAAAATGGCTGTCAAAAGTAAAAGCAATATCTATCTTCAATCTTTCCATTACTGCAAAACTTGTGCAATCCGTATAGCTGAAATCCTTATCTTTGTATTTAAGGAAAATCTCCCATGCCTTTTCAAAGAATTTTTCACCTCTTCTTCCTTTTTGCATAAAGGAATCTGTCGTGCTCCCTCGCCACGGCAGTACCGTCACCGTTGCCAATGCCTATAATGCTCCGAACAGAGTCTTCTTTTGCTTTCACAACCTGTTTTGAAAATTTCTCAGACAAAAACTCCCTGATAACGCGAGAAAGACTCTTCTTTTCATTTTTTGACATCATTTCAATACAACTCCCAAATTTTTTTATCGTATCTTCTGTTCTCACTCCCTGTAAAACCTCACCTTATCTATCCATACTGTTCCCTTGACCGGCGGGTTATTGCCGCTGTGAACGCCTATCCTCATCGACTCCACGCGGCTTACATCCAGTATTTGCTTTCCGGGTTTAGCGCCGTACCGTTCCGCGCCTTCCTTTATCCAACCCCGGCCTATTGCCAACTGCTCGAACGGTATCCTGATAAGTTTCCATGAAGCGCCAATTTCAAAATTTCCGACCCACGCATCTATAATATTCGGATTTTCGCGCTCCGAGGTAAAAAGCGCCAGATGGCCCGTAAGCGGAATGTCGGCCTTCACGTAAAATTCAATGCCGCTGAACAAAGAGAGATCGCGCTTGCTCCTGTTTTCAGCGCTTACAAACATATTTCTTCCGGCCTTGGCCAGATCGAAATCTATCTTAAGGGAATGCTTCGAGTTCTCAGCGCCCGCAGTTGTATCCATTTTGACAAGGAAAGCTCCCCTGCCCTTGTATCCTATCTGCCACGAGGGGTTGACCGCATCGCCTTCGAAATCTTCATTCATCGCGCTCGCATCTCTCAGTTCACCCGGCTTAAACAACGGCATCCTCATCGCAATCGCCGCCATGGCATGTCCTGTCCTGACATTCACAAGCCTGAGATTTATATCCCATACGCCGCTAATCTCCGCCAATGTGCCTGTAAGTATAATGTCTGCTGTCAAAAATCCGCCGATTATTTTTTCTGGAGGCTCTTTTGTCAGCCCGCTAAGGCTTAACTCAAGCTCGTTCATAATCACCTTAAGTTTTGATCTCTCAACAACCGTAAAATGCCCTGAATCAATCAGCGACGATGTTAATCCTTCGAGGGTTACCCTTCCGGCTTCCTTTTCCCTTCCCCTGATAACCTCGAAATCGACTATGGCAATCGTCTTCTTAGGGATAGTCAATTTTAAAACAGTACCGGCAGGATATGTCTGCGGTTTTTCAAACATAACCGTGATATTACTTCCACGCACATCTTTTATAACAGCAGGCATGCCGTTAATATCGGTCATAATGCCTTCGAGGAAAAGGCTCTTCTGAACTACCTGATGGGCAATCTCGCTGATGGGGATATCAGGGGTCTTTTTGAACTCAGGGAGTTTTAGTGAAATGACAACCTCATTGCCCGAAACAGCCTGAACCGTTCCCTCGATAAATTGAAGCCCTGCCTGTTCTTGCTGTTCAACCGGTTTGACCGGAGCGCATGCCGAGATAAAAACAAGCGAGAGAATTATGCATATCCATCTCATTTCTTCACCCCTTTGGCCTTTTTAAGAATCCCTGTGTATGCCGTAATGACCGCGCCTGTTTCTGCCGATAGTACCTTTATCTTAATCTGCCATTTTTCCCTTTCCTTGAACGGAGCAAGCGTTCCGGTAACGACAGCCTTTGCATCGTTCTTTATTATAGCAAAGCCTCTACCCTCCGCCGCAGCCATCTGTCTTTCAAACTCTTTTGCAATATCCTTTCCAACAGCCGACGGCCTGCCCTTTATGTCCGTAAACTCCCTGACCTCTACGGTCTTTATACCTCTCCTGTTTATCTCAACGGCAATAAATCCGGCTATCTGTTTTATTTTCTGAGAATGCTCCTTTGCCGACGGATAATACTGCCGGGTCTTTTCCGACAGAGCAATGTCCGGCGACAAAAGGACAAACATCAAAAAAGAAAAACCCTGTAACAAAAAGCTACAGGGGACTATTATTTTAAAAAACTTCCAATGTTTCATCTCGTCCAGACCGATCCTCCAAAACCGCCGGTCTTATGCCGTGCCGCAATCCTTCCGCTTGATAAAATTTCGAGCACAAGGGTCCCGCTGTTCATGATATAGCCTTTAGGAACATCCGACCATTGAAGCCTTATCTCTGTGCCGTGGATCTCTCCATAGGCAACGTTTGACCACGAAGGCGAATTGGGATGGTTTTCTCCAAACCACCAAATTCTGTTGCCTATCTGCCGAATATAATAAATTCCGCCGTCATCGCCATACCATCTGCCTGACAGGTCAAAACTACCGGCCGGCTTTGTGACGCCTGAAAGCAATTCCTCTATTTTACCCCTCCTCGGTATGTCTACAGTCTTGGAGTTCACAACCTTAGGCATATAAGTAGAGACGACATTTATCGTTACCCTCACGGTAGCGCTGAATGGCGTAATTGTGCCTGTAACTACTGCTCCCAGCCTTGCGGACTCTCCAAGCCTCTTAACGGTATTTTGATCATAAGGCGACGGCAGGGCGAAATCCTCCTGCCCTACAACGCTCTTCAATTGCGCCCTCTCCATCACCTCAAAGCCCTGAGCCGATTTTAACAACTCTGCCGCGAGTTCATCCGCTATGAATTTCCCGAGTTCGGTTATATTGCCCTTTTGATCCGTAAAGTCGGCTACGGCAACCCTCTTTCTGCTGCCTACTTTATCCATGCCCGAAGAAACGGCGGCAGAAAGGGTTTTAATCTCATTCTGATAACCGAAAGATATGTCGGCGCTAAAAGGCAAGAATATCAAGAGCGATAAAATTATGAAAACATATTTTTTCATTACGCCCCCTTATTGATGTGGTAAGGCATATAGGCGGGGGATGCGCTGTCACATACCCCGCCTATAACTTGTTATTTCAGAACAAAGGCCACCTTAGCCGAGGCAAAGAAATTGGCCTTCTGGTTTGCGGAATATATCCTTACGGCATCATCGTTGCTTACCTGCAGATCCGATGCCGTAACGGCCCCGGAAGCGGTTACGACAAGGGGATTCTTCACCCCTCTCGACTCCAGCGCGGCCTTTGCCTTTTCAACGCTGTTCGTGTATTCGCCGCACCCCTGCTCTACCAAAACCTTCTGGCTTATCTTCGACGGGTCGTAGAGCACGTCTCCCTTGGGCGTGAATATCCTGTTTATCAGCGCCGGCCTGAAGCTCTGTCCTGTCGCGTCTATAATAAGGCCGTCATATCTTTCTTCGAGCGGAACCGGTTTGTGCCTGTATTCAGGCCCCGTCACTCCTATAATATCCTTTTTGATTTTCGGATCGCCCAGCATCTTCTCATACATTGTCTTGGCAAAGCTTTGCGGACCGGTCATCCCTACTTTAACTATCACGAGGGCAGAGTCTTCCTGAGGATTGTATTCCTTATAGACCAGTTGTGCGCCTTTTACAAAACCTGCGACAGCCACCCTTATCACGTCATACTGAAGCTCCGCATCCTTAACGAGGGTATCTCCAACAAGGGCAAACCCCTCTATGAATTCGGTTAACTGGCGGTATGCAACCGCTGTTGCAGCCCTTTCGGCAGTCAGCCGCCTCTGTGCCGGCGACTTTGCAGCGGGCGAAGGGAGTCCTT
>JACREW010000120.1 GCA_016212685.1 Nitrospirota bacterium | reverse complement strand
GAAAGGATTGCGTCGTATTTATCTCTGTCAGATCATCCACGAACCCGCTCCTGAATCCCTTCAAATAATTCACAGATTCCTCCGGCTCCTTGACGTTTCTTATATGGGAGGCGAGTTCGTCCATTCCCAGTATATATTTCTCGACTATACCCATTGTTTTGTTAGCCGCATCTTCGGTTTTTTCTATGACAAACTGGAGCTTGTCGACCGCGTTGGGCATATCGGTTACCGCCATATCCTTAAGCCTCGGGTCTAAGGCTTCTTTAAAACTCCTTATCGAGTCATGGAGCTTTCTCGTGACCTTTCCCACCTCTTTAAAAAGGTCGTTCTGGCCCTTGCCCATAATATTCTGGATAGCGCTGTCCGCCTTATCGTAGTCCTGCCCTGCAACCGCGTTCATAAAGCTGACCATATCGTCAAAAAGGGCGTATCTCGGATCGTTTGCGCCTATGCCTTTCTTTTCAAAAAAATCTTTTGCATCCATAATCTCTTTGACCGTCATCTCCCCGCCCATTCCCTCGATCTTTTTCAACACCTCGACCTTGTCGCCGGATTCCTTTACTTCAAAAACCTCTTCTTCAAAAATGCTCATATCCTCCATGGGGATAAGCTTTTTAGCATCTAAAATCGTAATCAGCCTGTCATTCACCTTTGCAACCCCGGATACCTGTTCTATGTGGGCCTTCATTATGTTCTCCGTAGGCTCTATTTCCGAATCCTCTATATCGACAACGCCGGTTATGCCGTCCACCAAAACGCCGAAAGTAACGCGCCCGCTCGTCACGACTATTACCTTTTCTCCGACGGAATCTCCGCCGTTCAGCCTCACCAGTTTTTTAAGATTGACTACCGGTATTATCCTTCCCCTCAAATTGGTAATGCCTTCTATATAATTCGGAGACTGCGGCATTTTTGTAACCTGAGGCAAATTTATAATTTCCTGAACCTTCAAAATAGGTATAGTATATTCGTTGTTGTTCATGATAAAACCTATATACTGCATATATCCTCCCTCATGAGTTACTTGCCTTTTACAAAAATCTCTCTCGATATCACCGCAAGGTCAAGGATCAATACTACCCTGCCGTCTCCGGTTATCGTCGCTCCCAGTATGCCGCATTCCTCGGACTCTATTCCGTTTATAATCTTTATAACGACTTCTTCCTGTCCAAGCAGTTCGTCCACCGATAAGCAAAATCTCCTATCGCCTACCGTTGCAACAAGCACATAACTGTTGCCGTGGTCCTGTTCTTTTGCCTGCTTCCTCACTACAAGCACTTCGGACATCTCGAACATAGGCAGCACCTTGCCTCTTATAGTCAATACCTTCTGCCCTGTTACGTCCTTTATGTCGCTTTTTTTAACCCTCAGCGTCTCTTCTATCATTGTCTGCGGTATGGCGTAATATTCGCCTCCTATCCTCACCATCATCGCCTGTAGTATTGCGAGGGTCAAAGGCAGGCTTATCTTGAAAGTGCTTCCTACATCCTTCTTTGTTATAACTTCGACATAGCCGTTGAGTTTCGCTACATTGGTCTTCACGACATCCATCCCCACTCCGCGGCCGCTCAGTTCTGTGGATTTTTCTTTTGTCGAAAAGCCCGGCAGGAATATAAGGTTTATCGCCATTTCGTCGGTCATTTTCTGGGCATCTTCTTCCGTGATGAGCTCCTTGTCTATCGCCTTTTTTTTCACCGCCTCTACATCTATGCCTTTCCCGTCGTCGCTGACTTCTATGACTATCTGAGTGCCCTTCTGGTAGGCGCTCAGGATGATTCTTCCTTTTTTCGGCTTGCCCTTAGCCAAACGCTCTTCGCTAAACTCTATGGCGTGGTCTATGGAATTCCTTATAATGTGGACAAGGGGGTCCCCTATGTTCTCTATGACGGTCTTGTCGACTTCGGTGTCCTCGCCGAACATCTCGAGGTCGATGTCTTTGCCCAGCGACCTGGACATGTCCCTTACCATTCTCGGAAATTTGCCGAAGACCTTCTGAATGGGCTGCATTCTCATCTTCATAACCGCGAGTTGAAGATCCGATGTCACCCTGTCCAGAAAGCCGGTTGTCTCGAGAAGGCTTTCTACATTGTGGTCTCCCGAGTAGTTCATATCGAGCTTTGCGGCAAGATTCAACAAACGGTTCCGCGCAAGAACTATCTCTCCGGCAAGGTCCATTACTTTGTCTATTCTGGTTACGTCCACTCTCAGGGTGGAAACTACTTCCTTCTCTTTTGTTATCTGTTCAACCGTAGATTGCGGCGCGGCTTGAGGTTCGGGCTTAGGTTGAAGTTGAGGTTGCGGTTTGGTCTCAACTACGATCTTATCCTCTGTTCCTATCTCTTCCTCGACCTTCTCCTCCTCGACTTTTTCTTTTATTTCGGCTTCAGCCTTAACCTGCGGTTGTGCTCCTGCTCCGGCCATTGTTTCCAGCGCATTGTCGAGTTGCGTCAACAGATCCGATATGTCTTCTTCTATGCCGTCCTTGAGTTTTATGTGATGTATAAGAAGCCTTAAGGCATCTACGCTCTTGAGAATTACATCCATTAAGTCCCTCGTCAGGGCCGCTTCCCCGTCCCTGAGCCTTTTCATAATGCTTTCCGCCCTATGCGCCACGTCCACTATCTGCTGGAAGCCCAGAAATCCGGCCGCTCCCTTCAGCGTATGCATCCCCCTGAATATCTCGTTCAGAATGTCTTTTTCGTACCCCTTTGTCTCCAATTCGACAAACATGGGGTCTATTTTCTCGAGAGTCTCTTCGGCCTCAGTCACAAATTCGCTTATTATCTCATCCATCTCGTCGGCCATCGTTATCCTCCTCGTTTAGCTCATGGCTCATAGCCGATAGCTCACAGCAAAAACCATTAATCTATGAGCTATGAACTATGAGCTTTCATCCTGTCTTCAGGGATGTCTTCTTATCGGCTATTTTTTCGAGCTTCTCTTTTAAAACCTCGGCTGTAAACGGTTTAACTATATAGTTGTCCACGCCGGCTTTTATCGCCTCGATTACCTTCTCCTTTTCCGCCTCGGCAGTTACCATGAGAAACGGTATATTTTTGACCGGCTCCTGCTCCTGCCTTACATTCCGCAGAAGGTCTATACCCTCCATATTCGGCATATTCCAATCAGAGACAACCAGTCCGTAATTGCCGCTCTTCAATTTGTTCAACGCCTGCACTCCGTCCTCAGCCTCGTCTATATTCTCAAAGCCTATCTGTTTGAGCAGATTTTTTACTATCCTTCTCATTGTAGGGAAATCATCAACCACCAGCACCTTGATCCCAAAATTAAACACCGGCGCCACCTCCTTTAAAAATCTTCTTTAGTATCTTCATGACAGCCTCGGTGACTTGTTCTGCATTCACGGGTTTTACAAGATACTCGTCAACCCCTGCCTTAAACGCCCTCTCCCTTTCATCCTCGTCCGCTTCCGTGGTAACCATTACTACAGGAATATTTTTTAATACAGGATCGGACTTTATATTTTTCGTAAATTCTATGCCGTCCATATAAGGCATATTCATATCGGTAAGAATAAAATTAACACCTTCCGTGCCTACCTTTTCTATCGCATCCAGCCCGTTTTCAGCGGTTACCACCTCGTATCCTTTACCTTTAAGATATAGACTCAACAGCTTTCTCGTGGTTTTGTCGTCATCTACTACCAGTATCTTCATAAATAGTCCTCCGTTGCAGTTTTCTTTGTTTATTGAGTTATTGTGTTCATTGTGTTAACTCAATAGACTCAACAAACCCTATGAACTCAACAAACTCTTACACCTTCTGATAAACGATAACTTTGTTAATAACTATAGGCTTAAACGCCCTTGTCACATTATGAAGGCTCTCCGACGTTCCGATGAACAGATACCCGTTAGGTCTTAAGGCGTCATACAGGTTTGAAACGGCCTTCTGTTTGGCCTTATCGTCAAAATAGATAAGGACATTTCTGCAGAATATAACGTCTACTCCGCGAATCGCCTTAGTATCTTTGTCGTCCATAAGGTTTATTTTCATAAACTTGGTTAAGGCCTTTAGGCCGGATGATACAGAGTATTGCTGGTTGGTATTGTTGAAGTATTTCTTTAAATACGCCTCAGGCACGTTCCTAATGGAATACGAACCATATACGCCTGACCTCGCAGAATTAAGAACGGCCTCGCTTATATCCGATGCATATATCTCTTTCTTTAAGACGTTTGCTTCAGGCTTTTCAAGAAGTATCATCGCAAGGGTATAAGGCTCTTCGCCTGTTGAAGATGCAGCCGACCATATCCTTATATCCTTCCGGCCGGACTTTGCATTCTCATCCGTTATGCGCTTGAAAAGTTCGCCGCTGAAAACATCGAACTGCTGGGGTTCCCTGAAGAAGAACGTCTCATTCGTAGTTATTAAATTAAACAATCCGATAAGCTCATTTTTATCCGCGCCGTATTTAAGGATATACAGATAGTCCTCGTATCCCTTCAGGTTCTTTTCCTGTATTTTCCTGCCGAGCCTGTTTTCCAAAAAATTTTTTTTGTTGTCGGGGATATAAATGCCGCTTCTTTCGTATATAAAATCTCTCAGTTGCTTAAAGACATCATCCGTCATTACCAAAGTCATAAAGAACTTAATGCCTCCTTTATCTTGTCCCTGACATCGAAATCCGGATGCTCCTCGTGAACTGCCAGCGCCTCGTACGCTTCCCTGCCTCCTATTTCCTTAATAGCGTCTATAGCTGACATAACCACAGGGATAAATTCATCGTTCATCATGGAGCTTATCATATTTACGGCCTTCTCAGGTTCGCATGAAAACGCAACTGCTTTAATGGTGTAAAACCTTACCCACGGATCGTTGTCGTGCAAGGCGTCAAACAGCTCCTGAGGACAATAATGCGCCTCTCCCAGGGCTACTACAGCCGCCTTTCTGATATCGGGATCGCCGTCTCTCAAAAAACCGACAAGCCGTGAATTAGCGTCGTCGGTTGCGGCGCGGCCCAGTCCGTATATAGCCGCGAGCCTTATCTTCTTATCATGGTCGCCGGCCAATTTTAAAAGTATGTTCACGTCGACGACCGTCTTTGCTATAACCTCGCGCACATTATCACGGTATTTGGAGATATCCGATAAAAACGCCTCGGCATCTATTTTTATCAGCGCATTAACTATCCTTTCGATAACGTCATAATACTTTTCAACCTCCAGCAAATCCATCAGGGGTTTAAACGCGTCCTTTGTCTGTATATTGCCGAGCGCCTCGATGGCGGAACGCCTTACATGCGCATCCACATCCTTAAGAGATGTATCGAGCAGATACCCGGTAGATTGCTGCCCTCCGATCTCGCTGAGCGCCTCTGCAGACGCTCTTCTTAAGTCCCTCCTAACATCGTTCAAATCTTCTATCAGCAGTGAAACCGCCTTTTTACTCCGTGTAGAGCCTAAAATTTCAATTGCGAAGGATTTCCCTCTGTACTTAATCTCCGCAGTCTTCAGCAGCTTCAACAATTCGTCTTCGGCATCTATGGAGATAATGGAATCCCTTAACAATGAAATCCTTTCGTCATTACCCGGCACAGAGGGGTCTAAAAAACCGGCAATATCCACTATTACGGGAACGGCGGCCGTGCAATTAAGCGATACGACGCCTTTAAGCGCTATCTCTTTCTCCTCCCAGTCGCCCTCTTTGAGCATTTTTATCAGATGTCCGGATATGTCGGCCATTTCAGGGGAGACCCCTATCTGAATCAAACTCTTTATGATTTCATTCTTCTCATCCTCCGATACAAGCGGCAGGCACTTTAAAAGCGCATCCTTGCCCCGAGCAGAGCCGATCTTTCCGAGAGTTTCGATCGCGGAAAAACGG
>JACREW010000119.1 GCA_016212685.1 Nitrospirota bacterium | reverse complement strand
ATACCCCTTAATGACCTCGCAATGTCCGACAGCACCAGACTCTCTGTAGTAGAAATATTTAAACGCCCGCAGGGGATGCTTATTGTTACAGGTCCTACAGGGAGCGGTAAAACTACTACCCTCTATGCCTGCCTTAGCCAGCTTCGTTCTGAAACAAAGAATATTGTAACAATCGAAGACCCTGTTGAGTATAAACTTGAAGGAATCACTCAGATACAGATAAATGAGATGATTGGCTGCACCTTTGCAACGGTCCTTCGTGCAGTCCTTCGCCAGGATCCCGATATTATCAAGATAGGCGAGATTAGAGACCTCGAAACGGCAGAGATTGCAATAAGGGCATCCCTTACGGGACACCTTGTCCTGACCACTCTTCATACAAACAATACAGTTGCTACAATCACACGGCTCATGGATATCGGAATTCCTACATATCTTATAAATTCCGCTATAAGCGGAGTTTTAGCTCAAAGACTTGTAAGAAGACTTTGTGATAACTGCAAGGTTGAATCAAAAGTCCCGGACGACCTATCAAGCATTATAGACCATCATGGTCTTCCTAAACTCACAAGCCACTACAGCAGCACAGGATGCCCAAAGTGTTTTAACACTGGATATGTAGGCAGAGTAGCTGTTTATGAGTACCTCCCTATGTCCCAATCTTTCAAGAGACTGATTTCTAAAAATGTCAGCGAAGAAGACCTATTAATTGCAGCAAAGAGCGATGGGGTCAATTTTCTATTCGATGATGCGTGGAACAAAGTAAAGGCAGGGATAACAACGGCTGAAGAAGTATTAACAAAAGTTCCGCTGGATTATTATGACCTGAGAGTTTAAAATATTTTAACAATGGCCCTTCTGTGTCTCGGCCCGTCGAACTCGCAAAAGTACACAGACTGCCATGTGCCGAGGACGACCTTGCCGTCTTCTATCAAAATGTTTGCGGATACTCCTACGAGTGTGGATTTTATGTGAGCTGCCGAGTTTCCCTCCATGTGCTGGTAATCGCCTTCAAATGGAATAAGCCTGCTGAGTGTTGTAAGTATATCCCTTTTGACGGAAGGGTCCGCGCCTTCGTTTATTGTAACTCCCGCTGTTGTGTGAGGAACATAAATATAGCAGACGCCGCTTTTAACGCCGGATTCTTTTACGGCTTCGTGGATTTCGTCGGTTATGTCTATGAATTCGGTCTTCGACCTGCTTTTTATATTCAGTGTCTTAATCACAGGCCGGTTCCTCCTTAAGTTGAATCACTGTTTTTTTTAAAACCGGATGCAACTTATCGGGCGCAATCTCGGAGAGGGGAAGCAGCACAAAGTCCCTTTTATGGAGCAACGGATGCGGTATCTGCAGGTGTTCCATGTTAATTACTACATCATCATAGAATAGGATGTCAAGGTCGATAATGCGCGGACCCCATTTAACGGCGTCTTCTCTTCCCATGTTTTTTTCTACGCACTTTAGCACGGAGAGAAGTTCCTCAGGGGACATGGATGTTTCGGCCTCGACAGCCATGTTTATGAATTTTGGCTGTTCCTTCAGTCCCCACGGCTCGGTTTCATGCATGGATGAAATTTTTTCAACTGTAATGCCTTTGCTTTTTAACTCTTCTATGGCCTTTGCACAGTTAGCCCGCCTGTTCCCTATATTCGAGCCGATGCCGATGTAAACAATCGCCAATCTATAATACCTTCTTAATCCTCTCGACAGCCTCTTTTATGCGTTCAACCGGCTGTGTTAGTGCAAACCGTATATATCCTTCTCCGGGCGCGCCAAAACCGACGCCGGGCGTTCCCAGAACTCCGGCCTCTTCAAGGAGATGGGCTGCGAATTTTGTGGAATCAAAACCCTTCGGCGCCTTCGCCCATAAGTAAAATGTCGCCTTCGGCTTATTTGCCTGAATGCCCAATCCCTTCAGCCCTTCATAAAGCGCATCGCGGCGGTCCTGATATGCTTTTCTTATATCCGACAAGATAGAGTCGTCAGTCCGTAGGGCGACTATGGATGCCTCCTGAATGGCCTGAAAAACGCCGGAATCGAGATTGCTCTTAATTTTTCCCAAACCTGCAATAACATCCTTATTGCCGACCGCGAAGCCTATCCTCCATCCTGTCATGTTATACGTTTTGGACAACGAATGGAACTCTATGCCCACGTCTTTTGCGCCTTCCACTTTAAGGAAACTTATCGGTTTTTCGTTGTCATAATACATCTCAGAATACGCGGCGTCGTGGCATATGATGATATTGTATTTTGACGCGAGCGCTATGGCTTCTTTGAAAAAGCCTTCCGAAGCGTTTGCCGCCGTAGGGTTGTTGGGATAATTGAGGAACATCAGCTTGGCCCTTTTTAAAACACTCTCAGGGATTGCCTTAAAATCAGGAAGGAAACCGTTCTCTTCCTTAAGCGGCATGATATGCGACTCCCCGCCTGCGAACAGCGTCCCTACGGGATAGACAGGATAGCCCGGAGAGGGGACAAGCACAACGTCTCCCGGATTCACAAAGGCAAGGGGTATATGTCCGATGCCTTCTTTGGAGCCGATCAGGGATAAAACTTCCGTCTTCGGATCGAGGATTATATTAAATCTCTGCTTATACCAATCAGCTACTGCCTCGCGGTAAGAGGGCATCCCGATATATGACGGATAGCGATGATGCGCCGGATTTTCAACGGCCTTTTTCATGGCATCGACTATATGCTGAGGTGTCGGAATATCGGGGTCGCCGATGCTCAGGTCTATAAGGTCGATACCTTTCGAAAGGGCATTCTGTTTCATTTTATCGATGGTTGCAAAGAGATACGGCGGCAGGTTTTTTACGCGGTCCGCCAATTGGACTTTAAGCATCAATACGCCTCCAAAATATTTGAATAGATTGCTGCGTGCATTTTAAAAATGCATTTATTTTATAGTAGAGGGGTAAAAAAGGTCAAAAAAAAGGAGGATTTAGAAAAATCCTCCTTTTTGGATTGCGCTTAGTAGCCGCCTGATTTTGGCGCCGCCTTCTTTTCGTCTGCTTTTTTAGCCTTTTTAGCCTTCTTCTCTTTCTTATCAGCCTTTTTGTCGGCCT
>JACREW010000009.1 GCA_016212685.1 Nitrospirota bacterium | reverse complement strand
GCCCGTATATCCGCTACCTCCGCAAATCGCAACTTTTAACATATTTTTTCACCTGTCTAAAAACAACGCCCGGTCAATGGAACGGGCTTTAGTGTTATCGCAATCGTTAAACCGCTTATTATCTCTTGGAGAACTGGAACCTTGCCCTTGCGCCCTTCTGTCCGAATTTCTTCCTCTCAACTTCCCTCGGATCTCTTGTGAGAAGCCCTTCCTTCCTCAGTTTTGTCTTCATGTCGGCGTCAACCGTAACCAATGCCCTTGCGATACCGTGCCTAACCGCCCCGGCCTGTCCGCTCAGGCCGCCGCCGTCCACATTCACAAGAATATCGTATCTTCCTATCATCCCCGTAACCTGAAGCGGCTGTTTTATTATCATCCTCAGGGTTTCCCTCGGGAAGTAATTTTCGAATTCCCGATTATTGACCGTAATCTTGCCCTTGCCCGGAAGCATTGTGACCCTTGCCGTTGACCTTTTTCTTCTTCCTGTCGCGTTATACTTTATCGAAGCCATCTTTACTCCTTATTTTGTAATTTGTATTATTTCCGGTTTCTGAGCGGCATGCCCGTGCTCGGCTCCGCGATATACCTTCAACTTCTTGATCATCTGCCTTCCAAGCCTGTTCTTCGGCAGCATTCCCCAAACCGCGTCGGTTATGACCTTCTCCGGTTCATCCTTCATCCTGTCCTTCAGCGCCGTCTCCTTTATGCTTCCGATATAACCGGAGTGGCGGTAGTACATCTTATCCGTAAGTTTCTTGCCCGTTACCCTGACTCTATCGGCATTCACGACAATTACAAAATCGCCGGTGTCGACATTAGGGGTAAATATGGGTTTATGCTTGCCGCGCAGGTATGTAGCGATCCTGCACGCCATCCTTCCCAGCACCTCGTCCTTTGCGTCTACAACATACCATTTGTGCTCAACTTCTTGTTTCTTTGCAAACTTCGTCTTCATTTATACACCTTCCTAAGATTTAAGTGTCGGATAAATTAAGATAAATAAGATAATAAAAACAGCAGACATTTGTCAATATTTATTACCGGCTGATATAATAGCTCTTATGAAAACGGCTCTTACCATAGCAGGTTCCGACCCTACGGGGGGAGCGGGCATTCAGGCGGACATCAAGGTTTTCAACCGGTTCGGGGTTTACGGACTTTCGGCAGTAGCCGCGCTGACCTCCCAGAATACATATGAGGTGAATGTAATATTAAAAGTAGACGGCGTATTTCTCGAAAAACAGCTCAACACCCTCGTAAGCGATATAAGGCCGGATGCCGTAAAAACAGGAATGCTCTTTTCTATCGAAGCCATTAAGGCCGCAGCAAAAATCATAAGGGGTTATGAACTTGAGAATCTGGTTATAGACCCGGTTACAATATCCTCGACAGGCGCAAGCCTTATGGAAGACGGAGCGCTCGACATTCTTAAGGAAGAGTTATTCCCGCTCGCAAAGGTTATCACGCCCAATATTTATGAGGCGGCCGCTATTTCAGGCATAAATATCGAAAGTGAAAAAGACATAGAAAGGGCTGCGATGAAGCTGAAGCAGTTCGGCCCCGAAACGGTCATAATAACAGGCGGACATTTCGATAGCGTCGGGAAACGGCGGACAAGCGGCAGAAAGACCCTGGAGTTGGTCTATAACGGGAAAAACGTTAATATTATCGGAGGGGAAAAGATAAAAGGGGAATATCACGGGACGGGATGCGCCTTTTCCGCGGCAATAACCGCCTGCCTTGCAAAGGGCATGACGGTTATAGAGGCGGTTAGAAAAACAAAGAAATTTATGAATGCTGCGATAAAAAACGCGCACGTTATCGGCAAGGGAATGAGGTTGCTGAATGTATAAAAATAGGCTAAAGACAATAGGCGAGAGGCGATAGGTAATGTCTAAGATAAAAACCGTATTCCAATGTCAGGCGTGCGGATACTCAAGCCCCAAGTGGCTCGGCAAATGCCCGGACTGCGGCGCATGGAACAGCTTTTCCGAAGAAAAGCAGAGCCCCAAGCCGTTGAAATCCTTTGGCATGTCAGAGCTGCAGCCCTTAAGCAAAATAGTCGGCGGAAGGGAAAAACGAACACTGATCGGCATACAGGAATTCGACAGGGTGCTGGGCGGGGGGCTTGTAAACGGCTCGATAATTCTGATAGGCGGAGATCCGGGCATCGGCAAATCAACGTTGCTCCTTCAGGCGGTGGCAAAGATTGTCGGCAGTCAGCAGTCAGCAGTCAGCGGTCAGCAGTCAAATCCCCCCTTACCCCCCTTTAGTAAAGGGGGGCGTGGGGGGATTACTAACTCAAAACTCCAGACTGTTCTTTACGTCTCCGGAGAAGAGTCCCCCGAACAGATAAAATTAAGGGCGGAGCGCCTTTCCATAGATTCGGACAATATCATTCTATTGCCCGAAACACTCGTAGAAAACATCATAAACGCTGCAAATGACCTGAAACCATCCGCCGTTGTTATCGACTCCATTCAAACCGTTTATACCGAAGAACTCACCTCCGCGCCGGGATCCGTTGGACAGATAAGGGAGTCGGCCGCAAAGCTCATGTTCTTTGCAAAGAGGTCTGAGATCCCGGTATTTCTGATAGGCCATGTAACCAAAGAAGGGGCGATTGCGGGCCCGAGGGTATTGGAGCATATAGTAGATACCGTCTTGTATTTCGAAGGGGACAGGGGACATCCGTACCGCATACTCAGGACGATGAAAAACAGATTCGGCTCGACAAACGAGATCGGCGTATTTGAAATGACCGACGAAGGCCTTATGGAAATAAGCAATCCGTCCGAATTATTCATGTCGGAGAGGCCGCTTAATGTATCGGGTTCTACGGTAATTGCGACTATGGAAGGCACGAGACCTTTACTGGTCGAAATGCAGGCGCTCGTTTCTCCGACAACATTCGGAATGCCGAGAAGGACAAGCATGGGGGTCGATTTCAACAGGGTAAACCTATTGATAGCGGTACTCGAAAAAAAGGCTGAAATCCATCTCGGCGGCATGGATGTATTTATAAACATTGTAGGCGGGCTGAAAATACTCGAACCCGCGGCGGACATGGGCATCATTTCATCTATCGTATCGTCATTCAGGGAAGTGCCTATAGACCCTAAGACCATTCTCTTTGGAGAAGTCGGCCTGTCAGGCGAAGTAAGGGCGGTTGCTCAGGGCGAAGCGCGGCTGAAAGAGGCGGCAAAAATAGGATTCAAAAAGGCGATTATTCCAAAAAATAATGCCGAGAGATTAAAAGGCGATTTAGGATTAACGATTATAGGAGTTAAAGATGTTGAAGATGTTATCGAGAATATTCGGATATAGCAGAGCAGAAGATCGGAAGAATGGCTTAAACAGTTCAAACGGTTTAAACTATTATTTATTGCTCTACTGCTCTGTTGCTCTATTTTTTATTGTCTCGTGCGCTCCGAAGCATGTGGAAATGCCCTCCTATGAAAGGGCAGACCTGAGCGAAACCATATCAGAACTTAAAAAAATACGGTCCATCGAAGCGGTTTTATCGGTTGACTATGAGAAAGGCGACAGCGCGATGAGCGGCGACGCGTCATTAGTGCTTTCAGAAAACAACCTCGACTTAAAACTTTACTACCTCGGTTTCCTGGCAGGAGAAGTAAGAGAGGAAAACGGCGTTATCATAAAAAACAAACCAAGGCTCGACAAAAACAAAAGCGCCATTCTCATAGAGGGCCTTAAAAACAGCTTCTTCTGGTGGAACATAAAAGACTATACATTACAGGAAAAAGAGGATTCCTACGAATTGAAAAACTCTTACAGGAAGCTCTTTATCAGCAAAAAGACATTACTGCCTATGCAGCAAACAATAGAAATAAACGACGGTGAGAAACTGAATATTTTCTACGATTCGCCGGTAAAAATAGAGGAAGAACGGTATAACTCCGCAATGCGAATCGAGTTCAAAAATTATATCGTGCGGATAAAGGTAAAATCGTATTCGGTTGTGAAATAAGAAATCTCTTTAGTAGAGAAATTACGCTGCCGGACACTTCACCATCGCCTTTTCATACTTCTCAAAATCGACTAAATCATAACTCTCAGACTCCGGTTATTTTTATCCCTTCCCGTTTTAACGCCTTTCTTACGACCTTACGCACTTTTGAAGCTATTGCTATAGCCTCCAAAGCATCTTTTTTCGTTACCTTGTCCCTTCCGGGATAGCGGGCCGTAACAGCGTATGGAGTCAGGGCTTTTGCTTCCTGTAAATCCTCTATCCAATCTGCGACCGGAACGCATAGCTCTAAGAGAAGAGAGAGATTATGAGTATATGGAAAATCAACTTTCCTAAGAGCCAGAAATGCCTTTAAATATTTTTCGGCGCACTGCTGTGCATGAAAGGCAATAAGCTTGTACGGACATGAACTTGAGAGTTTAAGGGCATGTTTGGCCAACCGCAAATCTTCTTCTGCATATTCCAGCCACTGTTTTACAATCTTATTTATCTTTTCGGGCTTGCTCATAGAGCAATTTCCCCTCTTTTGATGCATATCGCGCGATTGTGCCGGGTATCTCCTTTTCGATTTCAAATTCTTTAGGGGTAAGAACAACAATATCCCTTGCCAAACCCAATCCCCATAAAGCATTGTCCATTTCGACCATCAATTCCCTTCGTTTCTTTTTTAGAGGACATAACACCAACAAATCAATATCGCTCTTATTGTCGGCGGTCCCCCGCGCATATGAACCGAAAAGAATAATGCGCTGCGGATGAAACCGCTCGGCAATTCTTTTAGCAGCCTCTTTTATTGTCTTCTCACTTATCATTTTTACCATTATCCTACCCCAGAAGCATTTTTAACTTCAATTATTCACGAATGTTTTTAGAAATCCCCTTAAATCGTATCATGCTTTAAAAATAGCATAAATCGCGGCATATTTGTAGTATTATAATCCCATGCCCAAAAAATACCTCGGACAGAATTTTCTTTTTGACCCTTGTTGCTTACCCTTCAAACATAACCAATGAACACATCATTGCCACTGCCCATACAATGTCGGAAAGGGCGAGTTGGAATTCGCATGTGGAATCGAATAATAAGTCCGCTTTCGCCGGAAACTCCTCGTCCTCAAGCCATAATATTATTGTGACAGGCACCCTCGGCAGAGGATAAAGCCTTATGCAGGCATTCCCGTATCCTGTAATTACCTCGGCTCCATATTCTTGTCCCTTTGCGATAAAACCTTCGGGGTCTTTAGCGTATTTTCTCGCGATCTCATCGAGGGGTAAAACGTGCGTGCCGACTGTGAACTTATGACCGCCCTTTATATCTTCGGGCCTTAATAATCTGCCGCTCTGCGGAATATCCATGGCGCTGTTCATATACCAGAGGATCGAAAGTCTGAAGAAGTCCTTGAGTCTGCCGAGGAACAAATCGCCTTTTTCAGAAACGGCGGATATTCGCATTTCGCACGGGTTGATATGAAAATCTATTCCGAAACACCTGAGCCTGAAAGCGCCGGTTTTTTTGTCAAAGGCAGCGCCGGTTTTACCGCATAACTCAGCGCGGGAAAGCCCGCATATTTTTTCCCATGCCTTTTCTTCGCCGTGTTCAATTTTAATGGGTACAAGTTCCATGCTTTGTCTTCCGTCTAATTTAGCGCCTGCTTTTAACTACCGCATGATAGATAATGATATAACCTGCTATTGATGACAGGATTCCGACGAGGGTCGTGCCGACTAAAAACGGCAATAGAAGATGGCTCATCTCGTTCATGAGATGCGAAAAACTTATGTCGTTCCAGTTTATCGCTGGAATTATCTTATCTATGCCGAGAAGTTTTGCGCCTACCCATGTAGCAAATGTGTATATCGGCACGATAGTCCATGGATTGGTGATATACACGCCGACTATGGTCACGAATTTATTTAGCCTGAATATCCATGCGGCGGCAATGCCGAGCACCGTATGAAGTCCTAAAAGCGGAGACATACCGAGGAACACGCCTACCGCAAAAGATATGGCGATCTTTTGCGGAGAGTCTTTAACGCTGAAAACAGCGGAAAGCTTATCACGAAGAGCCAAAGCGCCGATACACCTCTAAATTAAATTTCAAATCTCAAAATGTTGATATCCCTCTGCTTTCATAGGAAATTTTTTGCCGGTTTTATCCACCGCTATTCTATCCTTTTCCATGATTTCACCAATGCAAGTTATATTAATCCCTAACTCCGAACTCCCAACTCCTAACTTTTCGGACGCTGTGAATAAAAGCTCGTAGTCCTCTCCGCCTGATACGGCAAGATGCATGGGGTCTAAGCCCATAATTTCAGCGGCATTCTTCATTGCATCCGAAACCGGAACTTTGTCGAGATTAATCTTTGCTCCTACATTGCTCTCATCGCATATCCTG
>JACREW010000122.1 GCA_016212685.1 Nitrospirota bacterium | reverse complement strand
TTGTCCGCATCCCTGATTAATTTTAGGAATAATATATCCCTGTTATTTTGAATGTCCGGTAGTTTAAATGCATTATGGAATTCTACGGCCTGAACTATTAAGTCCTGCTCGTCTTGAGAAAGATTCAGAATGATTTTATTTTCAAGAAGAATGTTCGCCCCGAGCAAGCCGTGATTAACAGAAATGCCGTCGTTAAAAGTTTTGCACTTCATGTACTGAGGAAATCTTCCGACATCGTGAAACAACGCTATTGTTTCGGCTAACAACATGTCGGTTTCGGTTGAAAACAACCCATCGGCGACAGCAATAATGTTTCCGCATACATTGTGCGTATGCGTTTCTTTAAGGGATATGTTCCTCTGATCCTCTTTATTTGCAGAATAAAATGCCCTGCAATAATCGGAGAACCATTGCTTTAAAAATATCAAATTGTCTTTATTCATTTGTTAAACATGAGGAAGCCGTTTGCAAAGTAAATCAGTCCAAAGGCCGCTATGCAAAGTCCTATTATCCAGAGGGGCTTCTTTTTCATCAGGGCTGCAATGGATGACAGCAGTATTGCAATCTGGAGGAATATTATAGCCATGCCGAAGGACTGGGAGTGTTTCTGTGCCTCGTCCCGGGTTTTCTCAAGGTCTCTGGCGGTCTTCTCAATCTCTGCCTTTTCAGACTTGTATTTCTTCAGTTTTTCATCGTAAGCAGCAATCTTATCTGCATATTCATCAGCAACAGCTTTTGGCAGCCTGCCGCCTTTGAGTTCAAGCTCAAACCTCTCCTTCTGGAGTTCATAGAGATAGCCCTTTATGCTCTTTGCCTGAAAGTATGCCCACTGGTCTGATGCCTGAGACTGGGAAAGTACCGAGCGGGTGGAGAAGCTGCCGCCCTTGAATGTTGACAGCGTTGCGCACACCGCAATTATTACGGTTGTCATTGCAAGATAATTAAGCCACTTTTCTTTTTTCTCCTCTGCCATGAAGCCTCCTTACTTATCGTTTTATTATCAATATTGAAAAATAGTTCAGGTCTTCATCCTTTACATCTGAAATGTTTTTGAATACCTTCTCATCCTCCATGCCTGCCCGTGAAATATAAACCGCCTTGTCCGCAAGGCCGGTTTCGCTTAGTATCTTTGCAACATTGCCGAATACCTTGTGAACTTTCATAAGGATAATAGTATCGAATTTTTCGAGCGTTTCTTTTATGCTTTCAGTATACGTTGCGGGCAATATCGCTATTTTTTCATCCGCAAGAGCTAAAGACATGCCCGCTTTTGCGGCTGCGGTATTTATGGATGACACTCCCGGAACTATTTCTATATTCAGTTCCGGATTAAGCTCAAGAAGCTTGTCGTACAGGTAAAAAAATGTGCTGTAAATCGTCGGATCGCCTATGGTTATAAAAGCCATATCAATGCCTTTGTTCAGCCTGCTGTAAACGGTTTCTATAGTCTCCTGCCATTTCGTATCAAGCTCGCATGAGTGAGAAATAAGGCGTTCACCCCCTCCCTCGCCCTCCCTCATCGAGGGGGAGGGTTGGGTGGGGGTGAGTGTATCCTGTATTCTGTCTTCTCTTCTCTGCTTTTTCGTCTTTCTCATCGGGAAATGGGCTTCAATAATCTCTTTATTGTCAAGGCTCAGCGCCTTCTTAACTATTGACAAGGCAAGGCTGCTTCCTTCCTCTCTGCCTTTTGGAACGCAGATGCAGGGGACACCCTTTAGAATTCTTAATGCCTTCAGGGTTAATAATTCCGGGTCTCCGGGACCCACGCCTATAACATAAAGTTTACCTGTCATTTCTCTCCTGTTATTATGAACACAGGGTTCAAGGCGCTCATGTGCCTTTTGCCGGCGATTGTTTTTGCCCTCGATACGGATATTTCGGAGATTGCTATATTGTAGCCGTGGTTTTCAAAGCATTCTACAGCATCATTCATCGTCTCGATTGTCGCGGCGTTTACAACAATAAGCTTAACCTTAGTTTCAATGACATAGTCCATTATTTCCTTTAACCTTTCGCCGCTGCCTCCTATAAAGACCCTGTCAGGCAAAGGAAGGCCATTCAATACATCGGGCGCTTCTCCTTTTACGATTTCGATATTGGATGCGTTAAATCTGCCTTTATTTTCTTTGATATGATCAATCTGTTCTTCATCTTTTTCTATGGAAAAGACTTTTAATTCCGGATATAATCTTGCCGCTTCTATTGACACGGATCCCGAACCCGCGCCTATATCCCAGAATACGCCTTTTTGAGGAAGCCTTAACTTATGTATTGTTATAGCCCTAACCTCGTCCTTTGTTATAAGACCTCTTGAATGAGCGAGTTCATTTTCTTTTAAACCGAAAGGGATTGGTGACGGCTGAAAGCCGGCTTCCGACTGCTTGATTATCACTACATTGGGAGAGGAGAAAGACATCTTGGCGATCTCTTGAGGAGTTCCTTCGGTTATTCTCTCATCTTCATAGCCCAGTTTTTCGCAGACATAAATGATGATTTCAGATTGAAGCAGGACTTTTGCGATCTCGGAAGGATTGTTTTCCTTATCCGTAAGAACGGCGATTTTATTATATTTTTGCAATAAAGACGGTATATCGTTTGTCTCGTACGGAAGCCTTCTTCTCTTTTCAGGGTCGGGTCCTCCGTGGAGGCTCATTAAAAACGCGTCATCCCACGACTCCTTAATCCTTGAAAAAGCAATTTGAATGCATGACAGATCCGAGATTATTTCAACAGCATCTCTGCCGAATTCCCTGACCGCCCTTCTGCCTATTCCGAAAAAGGTCGGATCTCCTGAAGCCAATAAAATAATTTGATTTAGGTTTGAGATTTTAGATTTAATAAAATTAATAGTCTCGTCCACATTGTTAATCACCTTCACCCTGTCTTTAACTGCCTCAAATTCATCGTAGCCTTTAAAGACTTCAGATAGCCTGTTGGATGCAAGGATGACGCTTGAATTAGAAATAATCTCCTGCGCCCTTTTTTCAAGGGGCTTATAGCCGATGCCTATGACGTAGATTTTATTCATTGCCTGTCCCGAAGGGATACATTGGTGCAATTATCTCTCCTTCGTATGATACCAGATGAGTCACCACAGGTATTCCGGATGATATGCCTTCCGCATATTTTTTCGCAGCATTACATACTTTTGTGAAAATTGTTGATTGCTGATTGCCGATCACCGAATGAATGAGATCAAATATCTCCCGCGCGGTATTGAATCTGTGCTCTTTTGAAATTTTAATTCCGATAGTGTTTAAAAATTCTACAGCCTTTTTCGTATCAAGCGCCCCATGCCTTACATGAGTTTGCGGCGTTGCCATCGCGATTTTCAGCATCTTTGCCCACTGGGCGCAGAGATGTATTTTTTTGAATCCATGTTTTTTAGCTTCAATTAAGGCAAATTCAAGATAATCTCCCATCATGACATAAGACTCTTCAGGAAGATTGAACTTTTCCATATGAGCCTTTTCCGATGCCCTTCCTGCCGAAAGCGCTATTTCACTATGTCCCATAGCCTTTGCCACATCCATTGACGATGAAATGGTCGCTGTCCATGCCTCCGAAGATATAGGCCTTACAATGCCCGTTGTACCGAGTATTGAAATGCCGCCTATGATGCCGAGCCTTGAGTTCAGGGTTTTTTTCGCAAGCTTCTCTCCATCGGTAACAGAGATAGTAATTTCAATTGACGATGTCGGGGACAGTCCCTCTACGAGCCATGGCGATTCTACGGCTGCGCCTCTACGAGTCATGACCGTAAATCCGGGACGGTCCCCTCCTAAATTTGAAATCGCTTCCATTACCGCTTCTTGTATCATTTTTCGCGGAACCGGATTTATAGCCGGTTCTCCGATGGGAACAGGTAATCCGGGTTTTGTAGCTATACCTACGCCCTTGCCGCCTTTAATAATCAGTGACGGGTGATCCGTAATGCGTGATGAGTTATTGAGAATACCTTCTGAATTTTTTTTCTTTTTATTGCTTCCCATGACGCATAACGCATTACGCATTACGGCTTCTGCCACGATTTCCGCTCCGTTCGTTACATCCGGATCATCTCCAGCATCTTTTATTACAGATGCCTGTGCAATGAGTTGAGAGTTTTGAGTTATGAATTCAGAGTTATGAATTGTGAATGTATGCCTACTGCCGTCTGGAAAAGGAATCTCAATTCCACCCCCTCCCTTACCCTCCCCCCTTGAGGGGGAGGGATGGGTGGGGGGGATAATATTATTCAGCAACAGCGTCGTTGCCGCTTTTGCGGCAGCGGCAGCGCAAGCGCCTGTGGTATATCCGGAACGCAGTCTTTTTTTTCTCAGCATTCTATCCCGGCTCTGGCCTTTATGCCCTTCCTGAAATAATGTTTTATCTCTTTCATCTCCGTAACGAGGTCAGCCCTTTCGATAACTGCGCCGTCGGCATATCTGCCCGTAAGGATAAGCTCGATTTCGGGAGGTTTTTTATCAAGCAGATCGAGAAGCTCTTCGACCGCAATCAGATTGTTATGTACGGCGATATTTATCTCATCGAGAATGACAACGTCGTATTTTTTAGAAGAAATCGCTTTTTTAATCTCTTCAAATCCCTTCTTTGCGGCAGCTATCTCAGCCCTTGTAGGCTTCCTGCTTTTCAGGAAGCCGGTTCCATATTGCTTCACCGTAATGAGATCTTTAAGTCTCTCAAGGGCCTTATGTTCGCTGCATTTCCTTTTTTTTATGAATTGTCCTATGAATACTTTCAGACCGGCGCCCGCTGCTCTCAACGCGAGGCCGAGCGCCGCTGTAGTCTTGCCCTTGCTGTTTCCGGTATAGACCTGTATATATCCTTTACGCATACCTGTATTCATACTGCATCTGCTTTAGAGAGCCGTCTCTCAGGATATACGGAACCTTGTCTTCCGATATCACTTTAAAGGCATATTTTATCATCTCCTTGTAAAACTCGCAAAACTCCGCCTTCCGGTACATATTGCCGCGGGCGTACATCTCTGCCGGACAGGGCGAACCGCATATGTGCCTGAAATCGCACGTTCTGCATTCGTCTATTTTCTCCACTGTCCTCGCCCTGATAGACTTAAACGGTTTGGAATCCATCGCTTTTTCGAGCGAAGTCTTGAAGATATTCCCTCCGGAGAATTCCTTGAAGCCGATAAATTCTCCGCAAGGAACCATGTCGCCGTTGGCAGTGATTGTCAGGAATGTCCGTCCTCCGCCGCATGGCGAGATATCGCACATCATGCGCCTTGCGGTAGGAGATATTATCGCTAAAATAACATTGGCGAAGTTGCCGACAACAATTTGCCTGCCGGACCTCTTTGTAATATCTATCGCGGTCTCAACGGCCCTGATCAATTCTTTTGCGAATTCCTTTTCATCCGGTTTTTGCTTCAATGCACGCGTTTGCGTTACCCTTACGGCATTTAGAAGCACACAAGGCACTTTTTTCTTATGAAGGAATTTTACGTGTTCCGCAAGTGTGCTTACGTTCGTCTTCGTGACGGTCGAGATCACGTTCAGTCCTTCATAACCGTTAAACCAGTCCAGCGCCTTCACAGCCTTTTCAAAATTTCCCGATCCCTTGCCTGTTACCCTTGAGAGGTTGTTCGTGCGGGCATCGGGCGCATCGAGGGATATGCCTACGCCTACCTTGTGTTTTTTCATGAACTCGACATCGCTTTTTTCGAGGAGCAGAGCATTTGTCTGAATGCCGAAAACGAACCTATCGCCGAATTTTTTTATCGAGTCAAATAGTATATCTTTCACCAGCAGGGGTTCGGCGGCGTGAAATACTATCACCGGTTTCTTGGGCGATTTTTTGAAATGCACAGCAATTTTTTCGAGAGCCGCATTCAACTCCGGTCCCGTCATCTGAGCGCCCTGTTTTCTTATTTTTGCAGGGATATAACAATAAGTGCAGTTCGCGTTGCACCTGTCCGTAGGGTCTATGTATACGCAGTTCAGGTCCGCATTAAACCTGAAATCGTGAAGCTCTTTATCGAGACTATTTTTTTTCTCCTTGTAAAGCGTCATAAGGTCTTCCGGCATCATGAAATCGCCGTCGCTGTTCTTGGGAATGAGTCCCCAAAAGACGTTGCCGGTATCGAGCGCCAGCTTCCAGTCTGTGTTAATGTCCGAAAAAGAAAGACCTCTTTGATTTGCTCCCATAATGTTATCTCCTTTATGTTATCTTCTTATAACTCCCCCGACCCCCTCTTAAATTAAGAGGGGGCGAGGGGGGAGTTATTTGGCATTCTTACAACGGCATCTTCTTGTCCGGCACGTCGCCGTACATTACAAAGTGAGTCAGTCCGTTCGCTGTTTTCGCGCACTTCAGGTGGTAAGATATTGCGCTTGCCTTCTTTTTATCTGCGCTTGCCTGTTTCTTCAAGATTTTTCACCTCCTTTCTCCTGCGAACTTTACAATCTCTCTCCTCGCTTCTCCGATAGTGAGTGGAATCCTTCCAAAGGACAAATTGTCTTCGTGTTTGAGCCGGTAGATCAATTCCGCGATCTGTGGAAGCCTGAGCTTGACATTAGCCATATCTTCGGGCACGGTAAATACCTCTTCAGGGACGCCGCCCCTGATAATGCGGCCCTTGCTTAGGATATAAAGCCTGTCTAAGAATAAAGGCACAAGGTCAACGCTGTGAGTGGCCATGACGATTGTGACGCCATTATCCTTATTCAATTTTGTGAGGAGGTTCATCATTTTATATTCGCCCATCGGGTCTAATCCGGCAGTCGGCTCGTCGAGCAGCAGTATCTCATGCCCCATCGCTAAAAGCCCTGCTATGCATACCCTTTTTTTCTGTCCGAAGCTCAGGTTATGAATGGACTTTTTAGAATAACCGTCCATTTCAACCGCGCTCAGGGCATTTTTTACACGGCTTATGACCTCACTTTCAGAGAATCCCATGTTTATAGGCCCGAATGCCACGTCCTCAAATACTGTCGCCGCAAAAAGCTGATCATCCGGATTCTGAAAGACAAGCCCGACTTTTTTATAAATTTCTTTAGGCGAGAGTCTTGCTATATCGGAACCGTCAAGAAACGCCTGACCGTCAAAGTTTTTCAAGAGTCCATCCATTATTTTAAGAAGCGTTGTTTTTCCGGACCCGTTTGAGCCGAGGATTCCCACGAACTCTCCTTTCTGAATCCCGATATTTATTTTCGAGATGGCCTCGGTTCCATCGGCATATTTGAACGAATCGACTTTAACGGATAATCTTAATATATTTTCCATACGACTCCCATTGCAGTTATGATTGCCGCAGAGGCAATAATCTCGGACACCCTAAAAGGCTTATGTTTCATCATCGGCATGCTTCCGTCGTATCCGCGCTGTATCATTGCCGTTGTGATGTTCTGGCTGCTTTCAAATGCCTTTAACACCAAGGAACCTGTGAGAGCGCCGAAGGAGCCTAATCCGCGCCTCATGCCCGAATAACCGAGACGATTTTTTTGGGCATTGTAAATAACCATCGCGTCTTCCAGAAGCACAAAGATATATCTGTAGGCAAACAGCGATATTTCTATAAGGCCCTTTGGGATTTTAAGCCATGACAACCCTGCCATTATCTCTGTAAATGGGGTAGAAAAACCCAATAAAGCGACAATAGAGACGGCGCCTAAAATCCTGCAGGCTATCTGCAAGCCGTCCATGAGGCCGTCTTTGTGTCCCGTTATTATGACGCCGAATATTTTTATGGAAAACATAGCCTCCTGCCCTGAAAACAGGAATTTAAGCAATATCACAATAGATGCTATAAACACAGGCTCTGAAAATCTCAATAGAAATACCTTAACAGGTATCTTCATCCTTATGCAGATGATAAGGCTTATGCCCAGTATGAGCAAAGGGAATGCAAGCCCTTTATAGCTCAAGACCATAGCTAAGACAAGCAGGCTGACGCCAAGTTTTACCCTGGCGTCAACCCTTGAGAGCAAATGGTCTTTTTTTAAATGTTCGTTAAATATTTCCATTTGGTATCCTTTTATGTCATTGCGAGCCGAAGGCGAAGCAATCTCGATTTTTTAAGATTGCTTCGTTGCTCCGCTCCTCGCAATGACAAATATTATTTTTCTTTGTGTACCCTTTCTTGCGTAGCAGTAATTTTCTGCTCTTTTTTGTTCTGCATTAGTTCCTTCCAGTAATATCCTGCGATAAAACCGCCTGCTGTCCCTGCAAGTAGGAAGACAAACAAAAGCAAGTCTCCCTGATCCGTGTTTATGAAAGGCTCTCTTGCCTCTCTGCCGTGCTCCTTAGCGAATTTTTCGACTACGGACTCATCAACGCCAGGCCATTTTTCAGCGCTGAAGGCTGATGGCTGAAGGCTGAAAAGGAGCAGCAGAGCAACTGAGCAGCAGAGCAGCAAAGAAATTATCCTGTGAATTTGAAATTTGAAATTTGAAATTTGAAATTTCATATCGCCTCCTACTAAGAATTTGTGTTATAACGTTTATATAAACGGGTTTTACCCGTTAAAGTTGGACAGGCAGGAGAACTCCATGTCACCTGGGTCAATGAACCCTTTGAGGAGTCTGTTCCCTGCCTCCCAAAGCCATAATAGG
>JACREW010000121.1 GCA_016212685.1 Nitrospirota bacterium | reverse complement strand
AATACGAATGCAGGTATAGCTTCCGAACTCTTTATGACCTTAAGTCCATCCTCTTTGTATTTCCGCGCAACTGACTCGCTCATAGCCCCGACATCGTGATCTCCTATAAGCACGGAAAGGGCTACCCTGTCTTCCTGCTGCAGGAAATCCACGCTATTGAAATCTTTAGTCCTGATGCCGACATCATTGAGCATTGCGAGAGGTATAAGATAACTGAAAGATGACTGTTTAGCGCCGAGGGCGAGTCTTCTGCCTTTTATGTCCGCTGCCTTTTCCGTGCCGCTCCCGCTCTTTACGACAAGAACACTGCGCGACGTTGCGCCTTCTCTGCCCACAGGCCGCACGAGCGGCGTTACTTTATTCGCATACCTCGCCCTGACCTCGCAATAAGCCGCGGGGTCGAGAAACGACAGATGCGACTCTCCGCTTCCTATTTCACGTATGGCAGTCTCATAATCTTTGGCAACCTTGATAATCACCGGTCTCTTAAGGACATTCTCAAGATAATATTTCAAAGGCACAAACCTTTCATACATTGCGCCCGCGCTCTCTACAGGCAGAACGGACAAAATTACCGGCGGGGCATCGAATTTTTGGGGCGTATATTGGGGTTTGCTGTTCTTAGTATCCGGCGCGCTGCTCTGGCTGGAACATGCAATAAGACTTGCTAAAAAGACAAATAAAACAAACAGCCTTTTCATAGCAACAATTCTTCCGAGAACATGTTTTCCCTTTTCTCGCGGCCTATTGTCGTATCCGGGCCGTGTCCTGTCAATACCCGTATATTTTCAGGCAATGTCATCAACCTCTTGAAGGAGCCCTTAAGTTTCTGCATATCGCCTCCGTGAAAATCCGTCCTTCCTACGGAGCCTGCAAAAAGCGTATCGCCTGTAATCGCTATTCCGTGGCCATAAAGGCATATGCCTCCCGGGCTGTGTCCCGGCGTATGAAAAATCTCAAGGCTTAAATTTCCAGCCCTGATAACATCTCCGTCTCCCGCTAAAACATCGGGGTCGGGCAGGGGATCGAGCTCGTATCCCCAGAAAGCAGCCATGTCCTTTGCCGCATCGTATATCTCCAGTTCATCCTTGTGAATTAAGACCTTTGCGCCTGTCTCTTTTTTGAGATCACTGACAGCGCCCACGTGATCGAAATGCCCGTGAGTGCATATGATATATTCAACACCTAATCCACCTTCCTTAATTATGTCCATAATCCTGTCCGGCTCGTCTCCGGGGTCTATTACCAGAGCCTTCCTGGATTTTTCATCGGCAACAACGAAACAATTCACCTGAAGCGGCCCGACAACTACGCTTTTAATCAGCATCTTTTCTCCCTATTTTCTGCCTTGCCTTTTCTATAATATAACCCATCTCCTCACTCTTAAGTAAATAGGCCAGCAGCATGTATATTCCTCCGCAGATTATTATTGCTGAACCGAGATATGCTGTCTTCTGAATCCCGTATCCGCTCAATGTCCATATCTCACTTCTGACAATAACCCATCCCGCACCCCCCATAACGGCAGATGCAAGGAGCGTCTTTGCAAAAGAGCCGGTTATCCTCTTCGTTCCCACTCCTCCAAGCTTCTTCCGCAGAAAATAAAACAACACGATAAAATTGAAGCCCGAGGCGATGGCATTGGCAAACGCAAGACCGCTGTGTCCCATCGGCCCCATCAATAAAAGGCTCATTATTATATTAATTATCATTGCGGCGGCAGCAACTTTTACGGGAGTCTTTGTGTCCTGCATAGAATAAAAAGTCGCGGTGGTAACCCTTACTCCCACGATAGCCCATATGCCGAGAGAATAAAACATAAGGGCATCGGATGTGCCTATGGTTGCGGCATACCCGAACTCGCCCCGCTGAAAAAGCGTGCTTACGATAGGCGTTTTCAATGCGATAAGCCCCATCATCGCCGGCACCGTAATGAAAAATAACAGGCGCAGCGCAAATGAAAAATCTTCCTTCACCTTTTCCATTTCTCCCTTAACCGAATGCTCCGAAAGGGCCGGAAGAACCGCCATGCCCATCGCAACTCCGAATATCCCGATGGGAAACTGAATCAGCCTCATCGAATAGTAAAGGTATGTAATGCTTCCTTCGGCAAGATATGATGCAAGAATAGTGCTTACGAATATATTGATCTGCGCGACCGCCATTCCTGCGGTAGCCGGAATAATAAGCAGGCCGATACGCTTCAACCCCGGATGCCATACCCCCCCATTCCCCCCCTTAGCAAGGGGGGGATTAAGGGGGGGTGTCTGACTTCTGACTTCTGACTTCTGACTTCTGAAGGAATACCCCTGCTTGAAAAAAGACGGCATCTGAAATAAAAACTGCACGAGTCCGCCCGCGGTTACGCCGATTGCAACCGATATAATCGGGTTCGTAAAATGCATGGAGAGAGTCAATACACTGATTATCGTTACTATATTAAGAAATGCGGGAGCCAATGCCGGGATAAAAAATACTCCCCTCGTATTGAGAGCGCCCATTGTTAGGGCGGCAAGGCTTATGAATAAAAGAAAGGGAAACATTATTCTGGTGAGAAGAACCGTATCTGAAAACTTATCCGGATCGTTTAAAAAGCCTGGCGCTATTGTCGTTACAATTGCCGGAGCGAATATTATCCCGAAAATACAGATTATTCCGACAAAGACGAGAATGACTATAAATGTCGATCTCACGAGCCTGTCGGCTTCTTCTTTCCCGTCCTTTGTCCGGTATTCGGTAAGAACAGGTACAAATGCCGAAGACATTGAGCCCTCGGCAAAAAGCTCACGCAAAAGATTCGGTATCCTGAAAGCTACGAAAAACACATCGGCCATGCCGGTCGCGCCGAAATACCGCGCCAGTATCATGTCCTTTACATAGCCGAGTATGCGGCTTATGAATGTGGCAATGGACATCAGTCCCGCAGCCCTTGCTATTTTGCCTTTTGCGCTCATCGGTTAATCACCGACGTTTATTATAGCAATGCCGGTGGCATTGTTTAAAGGATTTAATTCTCTTATGCTTCTGCATATAGAAATTATGGGTCTTCGCGTAATCGTGTGGGTAGTTTTGAGCACTTTCCTATATCTCCGGCAACATACAAGTCAGTATTTTCAGCCTCAGATACTCCTCATCACGTAACCCATACGCCCGTCTCTGCATAACCCTAATCTTGTT
>JACREW010000117.1 GCA_016212685.1 Nitrospirota bacterium | reverse complement strand
TTTCCGGATCGAGCGAGGATGTAGGTTCGTCAAAGAGCATTGCCTCAGGCTTCATTGCCAATGCGCGCGTTATGGCGACCCGCTGTTGTTCTCCTCCGGACAATTCATCCGGATAGCTGTTGATTTTTTCTTCGAGATTTACCCTTTTTAATAAAGCAATTGCATTTTCAACGGCTTTGTCTTTGACTGTATTAAGCGCTCTTATAGGCGCTTCGGTTATGTTTTCGAGAACAGTCATGTGCGGGAAGAGATTGAACTGCTGGAACACCATGCCTATCTTGAGCCTTATCTTCCTAATAGCTTCCATATCCTCTTTGTCAGGCCTCAATCGGTTTATGGAATGCAGTTCGATGTCATCCACGTCTACCTCGCCTTCCTGAAAGTATTCAAGGCCGTTTATGCATCTTAAAAATGTGCTTTTCCCGCTCCCGGAGGGTCCTATAAGAACGACTGCCTCTCCCTTTTTAATATCGAGGTTTATGCCTTTAAAGAGGGGCTGTTTATCATAATATTTATGCAGGTTTCTTACTTTTATCATTGTTTAGACCTTTTGAGTTTTTTCTCAAGTCTCCGCGCAAGCAATGACAACGGATAGCTCATGGCAAAGTAGAGTATAGCGGTGATGAGGCCGAGTTCGAAAAATCTCAATGTTGTCGCGGCAAGTATGCTGTATGTCTTGGTCAGCTCGACCATCGCTATGACGGACACGAGTGATGAATCTTTGAAGAGGGCGATAAAGTCATTGGTAACGCCGGGAAGCGCTATCCTTACTGCTTGCGGCATGACGATTCTTTTTATCGCGAGGGACTGCGGCATGCCGAGCGAAAGCGCGGCCTCCATTTGGCCTTTTGGCACTGCATTGATTCCAGCCCTGTAGAGTTCCGCTTCATACGCGGCGTAATTCATTCCCAGACCTATAAAGGCGGCGGCGAGGGGGCTCAATGATATGCCTATATTCGGAAGGCCGTAATACAGGATATAGAGCTGGATAAGAAGCGGAGTACCCCTGTAAATTTCGATGTATGCGGCGGCTGCTACGCTTAAAGGCGGTTTGCCGTAAATCTTCATAAGCGCAAGAATAAGGCCGAGAACAACTGCTAACAGCATCGATGAAACCGAGACGAGTATTGTTATGCATGCACCCTTTAAAAGATTCGGAAAGAATGTGTATATCGGAGTTTTTTTGGACTCTTCGAGACCGACAAAACCGGTATCTTTTATTGCATGGAAAAGCTTTTCCTGCGTTTCACTCCACAAGTCCCATTTCTGATATATTTTTTTCAGCTCCCCGCTTTCCATGAGCTTAAGGAGAATTTCGTTTATTTGATTTTTTAATTCATCGTTTCCTTTTCTTACAGCAATACCGTAAAATCCTTCTCCTATCGGATTGCCGGCATATTTGAGCTTTGGATTCGGTTTTGCATAGTAGGCTGCGATTGGCAGGTCTAACAGCACCGCATCAAGCCTTTCCAACGCAAGGTCCTCATAGGGTTCTACCTGTCCCGAATACACCTTTACATCGACTCCGCCTATATTCGTGAGAATGTCCTGCGCTACAGATCCGGATAGCGTTCCCACTTTTTTTCCTTTGAGATCATTAATGCCGTTTATGCGCGCCTCATTTTTCCTCACGACAAGCTGCTCTGTGTAAATGTAATAAGGCTTTGAAAAGAGGACTTCACCTTCTCTTTGCGGCGTTACCTCGATGCCGTTCATTGCTATGTCGAAATCGCCTCTTTTTAACGAAGGGATAAGGCTGTCCCACGCGTTCTGCAACTGCCGGGCTTCAATGCCCAATTCTTTTGCGATCGCATTCGCAAGGTCAACCTCAAAGCCTATCAGTCTTGATGGATTTTTTGGATCAGGGAAAACATACGGGGCTCCGCCTTCGGCATCGGAACCCCATAACAGATAACCCCGTTTCTTGATTTTTTCAATTCCATCCGATGACCATACTTGTCCGAACAGTGAAAGAATAATCGTCAGGGCAGCGATAAATAAAAGTATCGTTGAAAATTTTTTCATCCGATGAACTTTTCGTTAGAATTTTTTTGTGAACTTAAATATAAGCCGGTCGTTCTCCCTCCACCGGCCGAAGTGTCTTTCATCCTTTCCGTTGAACCATTCGTACGCCATCTCAGTAGAATTGCCTTCGCCGAATTTATACTCGTAGCTTATGCGGTGCGTATTGTCTTTCTTTGATATATGATATGCCGCTCCGTAAGACACCTTGTTCTTATCGTTTATATCGACCTTTTGGAGTATATATATAGCATTGCGGCCTAAACGCGTGGCCGGATCGTTTACTTTGTAGTCGGGATGGTCTTTGCCCTCAAGTACCCATTCATTTGCGTATTCGGCGGTTAGTTTTGCCGAATCTATGCCCTTGATGCCGAACAGGAGATTTAGGTCGTATTCCGCTCCGAATACATAATTAATATACCTGTCGTCCTTATGATTTTCAGGTATGTTGTAAAGAATTTCCCCATGCCATTCCCATTTTCCGCTGACCGTCGAAAAACCGCCTGCAATAAGTCCGCCTTTTATATAAACCTTCTCATATTTATTTTCTGAAGCCTTTTTAATTAGCGGATTAGGCAGATAGCCGCTGTACGCGCTCACAAAAAAGTCGGTGTTTTCCACAGTCATTTTCTGTTTAATCATATAGCCGATGTCTCTAAATCCATGCTGTATTTTTTTGTCTTCGGCCTGATAGTTTTGGCCTGTTGCCGGATCGGTAGGGAGATTGACGCCTACGAGGTTATAATCGCCTTTTACAGCCATCCAGCGTGATGATTCGGGAGGGATTCTTGATTTCTCAAAATAAGGCATTATTCTGAGCTCGGTACTGTTGTTGCCTGATGAATAATATGTCCATGACCCCTGCCATACTCCAAGTTTGTCGGGGTCGGTGGGGTGGGCGCCGTCGGCTCTTGCAATCCTTTTTGCCGGCGAATAAAGGGTGCTGATGCCGTCTTCGATATATTTATATCCCGCGATTATGTCCGAATCGCCTATCTTTTTTTTCAGATATAATTGCGATTGGTATATAATACGGCTGCCGCCGTATTGATCCCTTTCCGAGCCGTATTGCAAGACGAGGTCTATTTTTGTCTCGAAACTCTCTACTTCAAGCCATGTATCCATTAATAACTGTGTATAAGCCTGTCTGAATTTCGTATCATCGCCGTTGCTCTGAGTCTGATTTTCGTTGTTTTTCGTGAAATTATATCCGGTCGCTACCCATGTCCACTTCGCCTGTTTGAGCGCCTTATAAAAGGGGTTTTGCTTTTCTTGTTTCTCCTGCCCTGCCGGCTTTTCGGACAGCAGGTCGTCGAGGTCGTCGATCTTGGGCATTCCTTGCGAAGACGCCGCTGACGGAAACAGACAGCACAACAGAATGACAGGAGAAATGATTTTTAATTTGAATTCTGACATACCATCCTTTCCGTCGTCTCTACAAGCCTGTTTCCTAATACCTTCGAAAGGTTTAAAAACAGCTTCGATGCTATGAACGGGCTCAGGCGGCGCAGCCTTTCAAGGGTCTTCCAGTCTAATGTGAGCAGTTTTACGTCGGTTGCGGCGAATACGTCCGCAGTCCTCGGCTGGCTGCTTATCAGCGCTATTTCGCCGAATATATCGCCCGGCTCCAATGTGGCTATAGCCGTCCTTTTGCCGTGAAGCATTTTTGACACGGACATCTCTCCGTCGACAACGAGATACATTTTGTCTCCGGCATCGCCTTCCCGTATTAACTGTTCTCCGGCTTTACCCTCCACCATATGGCACATTAAAATAAACCGCCTAATCTGAAATTTGCTGAACCCTTGAAGGAGGATAGATTGCTTTATAAGGCGTTCTCTAAGCTCCAATCCTACGGCATCCCACAATGTTATAAGGCGAACAGAGGAAAGCGTAATGGGTGTTGTAAACAATTCTGTCGGGAATGCGACAAGCATTACGAATGCGCTTAATGCTCCGAATTGCGCTATAGGGACGAAATTCGAGAATACCAGCGTTAAAAATCCTGCCGCCAGCGAGACGCTCGATACGAATATCGGTTTAATTTCGGCGAGGAGCGTGTCTTCAAGCGCCTTTTTTTCATCGCCGTATTTTTTGAGATTCTGGTTATAGAGAACCATGAAAACGGTGGTGTCATCGACCGCAATACCGATTGTCACCGCAGCCACCATGACCGTTCCGGCATTCAGCGGGATGCCGGTTATGCCCATCAGACCGAAGAACAAGAAGACCGGCAGGAGATTGGGAATAAGCACGACAAGTCCGGCCTTCCATGAAAGAAAGAGGAATGCCATTATCGCCGCTATCATAAACGCCGTGGTTCCGAGCGAGGTTATCTGTCCCGAAATGAAATTTTCTGCGGCATCGGCAATCAGGACGCCTTCGCCTGTGATCAGCGTGCTGTGGAATTTGCCGAAGCGCCCGCTGTTCAACTCGTTTTTTATCTTTTCCAGTATATTGTTCAGTTCTGTGGAGGAGTTAATATTGTGACGCACCATAATATTCATCTTGGAGAAGTCGCCTGAAACAAAACGCTCTATATCGCTGCGCTGGAAGAACAGGAGATACTGCGCTATCAGGGCATCGGCGTCCGGAACCTTGTGATAGGCCGGATCGCCGTTCTGCATACCTTTGTTCACGAGCGCTATATAGTCCGGCAGGCTTAATACCGTGTCGAATTTTTTCAAACCCCTGAGATATGATTCTGCCTCTTCTATCTTTTTGAGGTTCGCTGCGTTTTTGAAGTCGCCGGCGTCGTTTTCGAAGACTATGTAGAATATATTCTGTCCGGAAAGGTTTTCGTGCATCTTGTCTGCGGCCTTTACGATGGGAGAGCTTTTTCTGAAGTAGGAAATGACATCGTTGTTTACATATATAAAGGCAATCGCAACTATAGACACCGTGAGGAGAACGATGTTTGTAATTATTATCCTTCTTCTGTATCGGTCTCCCCAGTAGATTACTTTATGCACAATAGCAGCGAGAACCTTATTGCCCTTTGTCTCTTCGTGAAATCCTTTTGCCATGACAAACTTGCCGAAGAATCGCAAATATACCGGAGTCAGGGTTATGGTCACAAAGAAATTGAGGAGAAAGCCTATGCCCGAGGCTATGCCGAAATCCTGCAATATAACTACATCCGTGAACGCTATTGTGCCGAAGCCTATAACAGTGGTGAACGCGGTCAGGAAGAATGCCACGCCTAATTTCCTGCCTATACCGACGAGTACCGCCTCTCTCGGGGATTCGCCCCCTTTTGACGTAGCCTCGAGAAACTCTGCAACCATATGGGTGTCTTCGGTCGCCCCTATGACGATCATGATGGCAGGCACGATGGCTGTCATGGGATTTATGGGTATGCCGAGCAGCTTCATAACGCCGAACGTCCATATGATGCTGACAGCGGCATTGATTATCGGCACTATTGCGCCGTGCACATTACCAAGGGTCAGGAATATTGTGATAAGCAGCGCGGCCACGCCGACAGGCACCAGTATGAACTGGTCGGCAACGATATACTCCGACATGGAAGTATTCACGTAAGGCGCGCCTGTCTGGAAGATTTCATGAAAATCCTTTTTGTAGGCTGAGAGGACCTTATCTATATCCCTTTTTATTTTGCTGTCGAATTTATCGTCATTTTTGTCGCGTTTCAGATAGAGGGATATAACGGTCGATTTGCCGTCGGTGGAGACAAAGCTCTTTTTGATAATCGGATTTTCGATGGCGTCTTTCTCTTTTTTCCGGAGTTCCTGCGGATCGGACGGTATGATATCTAAAAGAGGAGCCGTATCGATTATGCCCTGCTCGCCCTTGATGTTATTAATGGTAAAGAGGCTTTCAGCTTTTTCAACGCCGGTTAGGTTGGCAAGTTCATCGAACATGGAGCGGAGACGGTTGAGCTTCTTTTCGGTGAATAATTCATTATCCCTGATGTAGACAAAGGACAGGACATCCGAACCGAAGACCTTTTTGGTCTCCTCATATTTTATTTTTTCCGGCGTGTTTCTCGCCATGAACCTGTCGCTCGATACATCTATTTTCAAGTGTACGGCAGGTATGGCAAGCGCAACGGTCAAGATGGCAGTAATAATAAGTATGAGCCACGGCCTGTCATACGACAGCCGCACTAACTTTTCCATATTCATGGCATTCTCCCCCGAAGTGTTTGCTCTATTTAAAGCTCGTTACCGCGCGCTCGGAAAATACGGAGTCATCTATATTTTCATCTATCTTCCGTTCCAGCAAGCCCATTACAGTCTGATGTTTATTCTGGTGGTGCGCCATTAATATTTTGTCCGCACGCATCATTTTCCCTTTGATTGTTTTTATGTCATGGGCGGTTTGTGTTTTAAGTAGTTTCATGCTGTGGTCGTAGAAATCTATCTTCAAGGTAACGAACGTATCCGTAGTAACCCATAGGATTCGCTTTGCATATCCGGTGGTCTTTTTCTCCTCATCTGTCGATGGAAGGGATTCGATAACATAGCAGTCTTTGTTGTCGAGCTTCTCTTTTTTTATGACATTGT
>JACREW010000116.1 GCA_016212685.1 Nitrospirota bacterium | reverse complement strand
ATACTGCTGTGCGTGAAAACCCTTTTTGTTAGCGTAAATAAACATATCGATATCGAGCGTTCCTCTTGCCGATGAGCTATATATTTCCTTTGCTATATCTTCCGGCTTTATATCGACGCCCCAGTAATTCATTACTCCGGCCAATGACGCTGGGCCGCACTGATAATCCTCCTGCGGATAGAACGGGACTTTATTTATACGTATGGTTTTTTCGATCTGAACAGAGACGGTTGAGCATGAAGAAAGAAAAAATAATATAAAAGGCAATAGGCTATAGGCTATAGGAAACATAAGGCGATAGGCAAAAGGCAAGAGGCGATAGGAGGAAGAATTAAAAATATTACCTATTGCCCATCGCCTATAGCCTATTGCCGGTCTATCGCCCATAGCCTAAAAATCTTACTTCGTCACCACAACCCTGTGCCCTGTCAATTGCAGCAATAATACAACCAATATAGCTATCACCAGAAGGGCAATCACAATGCCAAGGCCGTCGCTCCCGACCTTCAGATCATCGAGTTGAAGGGTAAGCTGATGTATCTGTTGGTCGCTAAGCTGCCCAAGCCTCTTGTTTATCTCCTCCTGCGTGAAACCCAATTTTTCGAGCCTTTCCCTTATCATCTTAGTTTCGAGCGTCTTCTGTATCTTCTCCATATCCATAGCCCTGTCGGCTTTTGAAAGGGCTATCAACTCCGACGGCGCGAAACCGGCCTCAACCTTGGGTGCGATACCGATAATAAACATCGCAAATACAAGATACCATGTTACTTCTTTCATTAACGGAAGTCTCATTCTGTCACCCCCTTTCTCCTCTTTTACTTTCAATTATACCCTCAATTTTTATCAATTTCAAAATTCAACAAGGCTGTCATCTTACTTTTTCACTCATAGCTGTCGATCTTCAATTTTTTTTCTTCAGGCTCTTTTATGAATGACCTGAAAGGCCATGTTTTTTTTGCCGAATCTATAAGTTCTTTTGTCCCGCTCATTGTCTTTTCCGCGGATTCATAGAGTTCATCGTCGGCTATAAGCTTACCGACCGTGCCTTCTCCTTTCTCGACTTTCCGGGTAATACTGTCCAGTCGTTCGATGCTCTTTTTTAATCCCGGCTTGTTTTCCTCAAGGAGCGCATTCAACTCCTTTGCGGCCTTATCGAGTTTTGTAACGAGGGACGGCCCCTTATCCGACAGCTCGTTCAAATTGGACATTGTAGCGTTAAAAGGGTCTTTATTCGTTTTTATAAGCTCGTTTATCTCGTCGAGAACCTTTCTGAGCCTTTTATCGTTGTAATCTATAGCCGAGCCTACTTTTCTGGTAATCTCCCTGACGTTGGCTACCGACTCCTTAAACGCCTGTTTCGATTCTTCGGACCCTACCATTTCATCGATAGATGATGAAAGAGCGCTGATATCCTTAGAAAGCGCGGAAAGATTCCTTATCAAGCCGTCGATGTCCGTAACCTCCATGACATTGACAAGCGTATCCCCATGCTTCAAAAGCGGCGGTTGGAAGCCGGGTTTTATCTCAAGGAACTTATCTCCCAAAAATCCGGTAATTTTGATGTAAGCGGCAGCGTCACTGTAAAGCTTAACTCCCTCATGCATCCTTATCGCCACCTTTGCCCTGCCGTTTTCGAGTGTTATGCCGGTTATGATTCCGGCATCAACTCCGGCAACCCTCACCTTTGTCTTTTGATCAAGCCCTATGATGTTGTTAAAATAGGCATAAACCGTATATCCCCCGCCTTTGAACAGTTCTATGTCCCCGATCTTAAAGGTCATAAACGCGAGCAGCGCCAAAACGATCAAGGCGAAAATGCCTACCTTAAGTTCAGCGGATAATTTTTTAGCCTGTCCTTTCATTGCATTAACATGGGCGCGCCGGTTATAGGGCCTACGGCGCTGCCGGTTATAAATTGTCTTACTACGGGGTTTTCAGTGTTCTTTACCTCATCCGGAGCGCCGGTCTCTATAATCTTACCTGAATATAGCATCGCAATCCTATCCGCTATTTTATACGCGCTGTGCATGTCGTGGGTTATGGTAACGGATGTAACAGAAAGCCTTTTGTTCATCTGTATTATCAGGTCGTTTATGGCATCCGCCATTATGGGATCGAGCCCTGTGGTAGGTTCGTCATAAAGCAGTATTTCAGGTTCGTGAGCAATGGCCCTCGCAAGGCCTACCCTCTTTTTCATGCCGCCTGAAAGCTCCGATGGCATAAGATCCTGCACGCCGTCAAGCCCTACCATCTTGAGTTTTTGAATGGCTATTTTCCGCGCCTCTTCGGAGCTTATCTTTCTTTCCCTCATAAGGACAAAGCTGACGTTTTCCCACACCTTCATAGAATCGAAAAGCGCAGCGCCCTGAAAAAGCATGCCGAATTTTTTCCTCGTCTCATATAAACCCTTTTCATCTATGCGTGATATATCCCTGCCGTCAACCATCACATTTCCCCTGTCTGGCTTAACCAATCCTATTATATGCTTCATCAGGACACTTTTTCCAGAACCGCTGCCCCCGATAACCACCATGCTTTCGCCTCGTTCGATATTGAGATTAACGCCGCGAAGCACGTATTTCTGACCGAAGGATTTATACAGATCTACAATTTTTATCATCTGAACATCCACGCCGAAAGAAAATAATCCGATATGAGTATGGTCATCGACGAGATAACCACCGCGCCTGTTGTAGCCTTGCCTACCCCTTCGGCTCCTCCTTCGGAATAAAACCCCTTATAACAGCTTATCAGAGCTATGCATGCTCCGAAAAAGCCGGCCTTGACAAGTCCGAAATATATATCTTCAAGTTCTATGAAATCCCATGTCTTTTTCCAATAAGTCGCGGAGCTTGCCCCGAAAAAACCGACGGTAACCGTATAGCCTCCCATGATGCCTACAATATCCGTAACAACCGCAAGCGCCGGAAGGGCCGCCAGACCGGCTATGAATCTCGGCACTATCAGGTATTTCACGGGACTGGTCGCAAGAGTCTCGAGCGCGTCTATCTGTTCCGTAACCCTCATTGTACCAAGTTCCGCGGCCATTGCTGCTCCTGCCCTGCCGGCAACTATAATTCCTGTAAGAACGGGTCCGAGTTCCCTCGTTATCGATAAGGCTACGGCAAACCCCACCATCGATTCGGCGTTAAATCTCTTAAATCCCGTATACGTCTGAAGGGCCATGACCATGCCTGTAAAAACGGCTGTGATAAGAACTACCGGAAGGGATTTTATGCCTATCTCGATTATCTGCTTCAAGACGCTCTTTATTTCATAAGGGGGAACAAGAGTCTGCTTCACCGTATACCAGAGCAATATCAAAACATTGCCCAGTTCGCCTGTAAAACGGATAATATACCTGCCTATTAACTCTATAAATTTCATGCTAAATCAACCTAAACTGAGCATTTCTTATTCTAAAATATACGAGCAGGTGCGGCGAAAAGGCTAAACCGCACTTGCAAAAACTCCCCCTTCCCCCTCTTAATTTTAAGAGGGGGACAGAGGGGGCGTTATCCGTCATCTACAAAATTGGTAACTCTTTGGATAATGCTTTTGTAATCTCTCATATGCGCTTGAAACAACACTTTTTAAAGACTTTGCGCCGTGCCTGCTCGTATAAAATCGTTCAATACAACTTAATAATACACCTTTTTCGCCCTATATCCAATAGATGTGAGTATTTCATAAGGTATGGTGTCTGCTCTGCGTGCGAGCTCGGCGGCGTCTATTGATTCGTTTCCCTGTCTTCCGATAATCACCGCTTCATCCCCTTCTTCGACATGTTCGATGTCCGTTAAATCTATCATTGTCAAATCCATGCATACACGTCCCACAACCGAAACCCTTCTGCCCCTTACAATGACCTCCGCATTATTTGAGAACCGCCTGCTCAGGCCATCCGCATAACCCGCCGCCATTACCCCTATAAGGCTTTCTCTTTTTGTAACGAATGTCCTCCCGTAGCTTATAGGAGCGCCTGCAGGAAGTCTTCTTAAAGCCGATATTTTTGCTTTAACCGTCATAACTGGAATGAGTTGAGAGTTTGAAGTTAGGACCGGCGAATACCCGTACAGCATTATCCCCGGCCTGATGGCGTCGAAATGCGATTCGGGCAGGGCTTCAACAGCGGCGCTGTTGGCTATATGGAAGAGCCTTATATTCAAACCCTTTTGTAAAAGTTCTTTCCTAACCGAATTGAACGAAGCGATCTGCATGCGGGCGAAAGATTCATCCTTGATATCCGCCTCTGAAAAATGGCTCATCACGCCTTCAATGTTTATGCCCTTCATGCCTGCTATTTCGAGTATCTCTTTGACCGGATCTCCTGTAAGACCGAGCCTTCCCATGCCGGTATCTATCTTAATATGAACGTTCAAGGCAGTGTTGCGTCTTTCAGCCTCTTTAGATAATACAACTGCTGTTTTTTTATCGCTTATTACAGGGACAAGACTGTATTTGAAAATATCTTCTGCGTCGGGGTCAAAAAGAACGAGTATAGGTATGTTTATGCCCGCATCCCTTAATTCCTTCGCTTCTTCTGTAAAAGCTACCGCAAGATATTCCACGCCGTCATTAATCAGTCTTCCGGAAATCTTTACGGCACCATGCCCGTAGGCATCGGCCTTTACAACGGCTATTACGGGCAGATTACGGGAAATATCCTTTATAACCTTGAGATTATGCGAGATGGCGTTTAAATATATTTCAGCGGTAAAGCCCCTGTTCACTTGATATTAAGCCTTTTTTTCTTCTTTTGCCTCTTCCTTGCCTTCTGCCGCGCTCTTTTTGGGCGTTACATCTATCTCCTCCGGCTCAGACATTCCCTTTTTGAAACTCTTGATCGCCTTGCCTATGCCTCCGGCAAGTTCCGGCAATCTTTTAGCCCCGAACAGGATCAAAATGATCACCAGTATTATTATTAACTCCTGCATTCCAAGACCGAACATAAATTACCTCCTCTTTAGCTTATAGCTATTAATTTTTCGTAATCCTCAGGCGTATTTATATTAACAAATGATCTGCCTTCAGGGTCTATTTTCCTTATATCCGACCCGCCGATAAAATCCGTCTTAATCTTATCCAGAAACCGCTTCAATGATGTCTTTTTATTCGCAATGCCTTCTTCAAGATATGGCAGTGCTGTCTTACAGTATACACCAAACAGGGGCTGCGGTTCATTATTATAAATCGGTATCACGGCATCTATCGCCTGAGAACGCAAATCAGCATGTCTATCGCAAATAAGTGAAATTACCTCTTTCTTTATAAACGGCATATCGCAGGCGACTACAAAAACGCAGTCTCCCTTCGCGTTGATCAATGCCGAATAAATACCGGACATCGGGCCTTGGGAAGGAAGCGCGTCGCCTACGAGCGGCACGCCGAGGTAAAAATATTTTTCAGGCATATTTGTGCTGATAAAGACCTCATCGAACATGCCTTTCATGATTAAGAGGTTTTTTTCTATTATCGTAGAATCGCCTATCTTTATGAAACCTTTGAGGGTGGGGAACCTCCTGTTTTCGCCGCCTGCCAGAATAACGCCGGTCATCTCACAATAACTCCCGCGTATCCTACCACATGTTCGTAATCGCCGCTCACATCTCCGGAAGTTGCGTATTTCACGAGCCTTGCCTCCTTCGCGCCCAATGCCTTTGCCGCATAAAGCATTATGGTTGCCGGCATGAAACCGCACATCGAAATATCTTCCTTTTTTACGGTCTTATACAATCCTTCGGGATTAAGGCCGAGGATTTCGGCAATCGCAAGATTGTCGAATTTACGGGCTATATCATCGGGCACATAATGGCTCATGTCCGAGCTTGCTGCGATGACCACGTCATAACCGGCCTCTTTTACGGCGCCGGCAATGCCCTCTCCTATTTCCCTGCACTCCTGAACCGAAGCGCTCATGACGCTTATCGGGACAATCTTAACGTCCTCCGAAAAATAGGCTATAAAAGGCAACTGCACTTCAAGGGAATGTTCGAACAGGTGCGCCTTCGCATCCTCCGATATATGAGGCGACGCCTTTGCTATTTTTCCGGCAAGTTCTTCGTCTATATCGAAAGTTCCGGTGGGAATTTCCCACTGGCCGGAAGTCATAATCGATACGTTTGAGCCGAGTCCGGTGTGATTCGGCCCGATAAGCACGAATGTCTTCGGAAATTCAATGGAGGAATACACCGCGCCCGCGACATGACCTGAATACATCAAGCCTGCATGGGGAGAGATAACGCCTATGACCTTTTCTTTTACCGCTTCCGCAAGGATATACTGCCCGACCTGGCTTCTCAATTTCGACGCAGTGCCGTAGTAAAACTGTCCTGCTACTGCGGGCGACCTCTTCCACGGCGTGGTCTTCGACATTAATAGACGTCCTCTTCGGATTCGTACGAGACGTTCGCGAAATCGACGAATCTCGTGCTGTCCGCTAAATAGGTGAGGTTTACCGTGCCGGTAGGCCCGTTCCTCTGCTTTGCGACATTCACCTCTGCCTTGCCTTTATTGGAAGGGTTGTTTTTATTGTATATCTCATCACGGTAAATAAACATTATCACATCCGCGTCCTGCTCGATTGCCCCGGATTCCCTGAGATCCGCAAGCGTAGGCTTCTTCTCTCCACGCTGCTCTACTGCCCTGTTCAACTGGCTGAGAGCGACAACAGGCACCTTCAGCTCCTTCGCAAGAGCCTTCAGCGACCTCGATATTTCCGATATCTCCTGCTCCCTGCGCTCGAAATTACCCCTGCTTCTCATGAGCTGGAGATAGTCGACTACGACAAGACTCAACGCTCCGTGCTCCATTTTCAGTCTCCTCGCCTTTGCGCGGACTTCAAGCACTGTAATGGCGGACGAATCGTCTATAAATATAAGAGCGTCCGCGAGCCTTCCTGCCGCGTTGGTGAGTTTCGGCCAGTCCTGCTTGCCTATAAAACCCTTTCTCACATGGGAGGCATTCACCATGCTCTCCGAGCAGAGCATCCTCATCGCTAACTGCTCTTTCGACATCTCAAGGCTGAATATGGCCACCGGCTCTTTGAGGTCAATTGCCACATGCTGGGCTATGTTAAGGGCAAAGGCTGTCTTTCCCATGCCGGGCCTGCCGCCGATGATTATCAGATCACCGGGTTGAAATCCGGCTGTCAACTCGTCTATGTCCTTAAATCCGGAAGGAACGCCTGTAATGGCCTCTTTTTTGTCATACAGATGTTCTATCATCTTAAAGGTATCTTTAATAACGTCCTTCAGGCTCGCAAATGATGTCTTTGTCCTCTTGTCCGCGATGTCGAATACCATCTTCTCCGCGTAATCCACCATTTCGTCAGCGTCGCGGCTGTCCTCATAGACTTCGGTAGTAATCTGGGTAGCGGTTTTTATTAATGCCCTCAGCAGCGCCTTTTCCCTTACTATCTTGGCGTGATAACGGATATTCGCGGACGTCGGAACGGCATTAGCAAGATTGGATAGGTAAGGAATGCCGCCGACGGAATCGAGTTCATCGCTTCTTCTGAGATAATCCGTAAGGGTGATAATATCTATAGGCTCGTTCTTCTCGAAAAGACCCATCATAGCATTGTATAAACGCCTGTGGGTATCCTTGTAGAAATCCTCTGAGCCGAGCACTTCGAGGGCTTTTGGAAGTGCCTCGTTATCGAGGATAATCGCGCCGAGGACAGACTGCTCCGCCTCTATGTTCTGGGGGGGCAGCTTGTCAATCATATTTCCCGGCATATCCCTTGAACTTAAATTGACCTCTCTCAAAACTACCTCCAGAACTAACAGGCTATAGTTTATAGGCTATAGAAAATATCTTCCAACATCTATCTACAATCATAACTTCCCTATTGCCCATCGTCTATCGCCTCTTGCCTATTCGGAAACTACCTGAACATTCACCTGAGCCGAAACCTCCTGATGAATCTTTACGCTGACCGTATAACTGCCGAGCCTTTTTATCGGCTCATCGATCACGATTTTCTTTTTGTCTATGTCGAGCCCCTCTTTTTTCAACGCCTCGGCAATGTCCATGGCCGTGACAGAGCCGAAAAGCTTATCTTCTTCCCCGGACTTTGCCTTTATGGTTATAGACCTCCCTGAAACCTTCGAGGCCAGACCTTCGGCTGCCGACTTCGCCTTTTTCACAAGCTCCTGTATCTTTCTCTTTTCATGATCGAGGGCCTTGAGATTCTTGGGATTGGCCTCGACCGCAAGTCCCTTCGGTATCAGAAAATTCCTCGCAAACCCGTCCTTGACGTTTACCATATCCCCTATATGGCCGACATCCTTCACATTGTCCTTAAGAATAACCTGCATCTGAAATTCTCCTTTCGACTCGATTTTTGGTATGGGTTAGTATAACCAATTACGCTGAAAAATGGGAATCCGACCTCTGCCTCACAATCTCATATAAACATATGGACGCCGACATTGCAACATTCAGGCTCTCGGCCTTGCCGATAATGGGAATCTTCAAACCCCTTGCCTTTTTAAGCATCTTCCCGCTTACGCCGTGCGCCTCATTGCCGAATGCGACGGCAGCAGGCTTTTTAAAGTCAGCCTCGTATATCGAAGTCTTTGCATGCACGTCCGCCGCATACATTTCGATATTTCTCGAATCGATAAAGTCAAAAAGCATTTGAGGCTCTGCATGAATAATAGGAATGTTAAACAAACTTCCGGCAGTAGCCCGTATTGTTTTCTGCATAAAGGCGTCGCATGTGCCGGGAAGGATTATCACCGCATCCGCTCCTGCCGCGTCGGACGCCCTGATAATCGTTCCTAAGTTGCCGGGGTCTTGAATACCATCGCAGACGACGAGAAACGGAATGTCCCTAAAACTAATTTCATTCAATCCGATACTTTCATATGATACAACCGCGATGATCCCCTGCGGCGTTT
>JACREW010000115.1 GCA_016212685.1 Nitrospirota bacterium | reverse complement strand
GATGAAGAGAATTTCATCAGGATGGCCGACGTGGCGTTGTATTCCGCCAAGAACAAGGGAAGAAACAGGGTGGAGATACTGAGTCCGGAGACCGTTTAGCGCCGCAAGCCTCTTTACACCACCGGCAGATAGATCGTAAACGTTGTGCCCTTTTCCGCTTCGCTGTTATTGTCCACCGTGATATAGCCGTTGTGCTCTTTAATAATGCTGTATGCTATGGAAAGGCCGAGCCCTGTGTGGTGAAGAAGCCCCTTTGTGGTAAAGAACGGTTCGAATATTTTGCGTTTGGCATCTTCATCCACGCCCTGTCCGGTATCGCTTATCCTGATGACCGCATACATGCCGAACTTCTGGAGGGCATATTCCGGCTGTATGAGTCCTCTGCTAAAGGCTTCTATCTTCAGTCTTCCGCCTTCGGGCATGGCGTCTTTTGAATTGATGCATATGTTTAGAACAGCCTGCTGGAGCCTGTCCTTATCGGCCTTAATCTTACAAGGCTCACAATGTAGTTCTGCTTCTATGAGAATATTTTTGGGGAACGAGGATTCGATTATCTCCAGCGCATCGCCGACGATCTCGTCGAGGCTTATATCCTTTTTCACGTATTCCATCTTTTTCGAGAACATCATCAGATGTTTAATAAAGTCGGATGCATTTTTCACTGAATTTTCTATCACGTCGATATATTTCAGCATTTCATCGGTATCCTGACGATCGGGGGTGGAGATCTTTATCCTTAACAGCCCTGCGTATCCTAAGATGCCCACGAGTATGTTGTTAAAATTATGCGAAAGGCCGGTAACCAGAGTTGCGATGGACTGCAATCTCTGCGCTTCCATCAGGTGTTCTTCCATCATTTCTTTTTCCGTAATATCGATGCCGGTAGCTATGGCATATGATATCCGGTCTTTTTCACCGACGATAACCGTATTGTTCCATAGAATGGTTTTTTCCCTGCCGTCTTTTGTCAGCCACGGGTTTTTGAAGGTATTGGGGATTTTTTGCACCAGCAGTTCGTCAAAGGCCATCCGCACTGTAGGGATAAACCTCTCGGGTACGAACAAATCCCAAACGTGTTTCAATTTTACCTCATCCTCTTTAAAGCCGGTGACATCTTCGCATGTCTTATTGAACATGACAATTTTCCCTTCGTGGTCGAGGACGACAATAAGGGCGCCGACGGTGGATATAAGCCTGTCCATAAAGTCTTTTTGCTGCCGCAGATTTTTTAAGGCATTATTCAGGCGTTCGGTCCTGAGAGTTACGACATGTTCGAGGTTTTTGGTATAGTTTTCTATCTCTGCTTTTCGGCTGAGCTGCTCCTGCGCCGCCATGAACTCTTCTTCGCTTTTTCTCCATTGCTTGATGAGATAAATAATGACGGCTGTAACAACGGCAGCGACAATACAAGCGGTAACAGCGCCGGTGATCAGGGAGTCATGGGTGATTTTTCCCCGGAATATGATACTTGCTACAGATACGATTGAAGCAGTCAGGATCTCCGAGGCAATGACACTTAGCCAGACAAGGTGCCATAGATTTCCGGCCTTGATCTTTTTTATGAGGTTACCGAACATGATACGCTGGAGATTATGGGGAATAATACCCGAAGATATTGAAGGCGGCTGTCATGCGGCATGCCCTGCCTGTAAGTTTTTTCTCAGCGATTCTATCTCTTTTTTTAGGGCTGCCACCCTTTGCATTGAATCATGCTGGACTCCTGCTATCATTTCAGCGCCGATCTTTTCGAGTTCTTTTTCACGGGCCATTATCTGATTGCTAATCTCGTGGTCGCGCATCATTTTCTGAAACCGCGCTAAAAGCTCGGCGACGGAAAACGGCTTGTTTATAAAGTCCGAGGCGCCGGCATTGACGGAATCTTCATAGTAATGCTCGTCGCTGAACCCGGTTATTACCATAACGGGTAGCGAGGGGTTTATTTTCAAAACCTCTCTTGTAAGGGTAATGCCGTCCATTTCTGGCATGACAATATCGGTAATAACGGCGTCGAATGTCTCTGCAAGAGCCCTATCGAGCGCCTGTGCGCCGTCTACAGCCGTTTCGCATCTATGCCCTTTGGAGGACAGCACAGAGGAGATTAGGTCTCTTGTCGTGGCCTCATCATCGACGATGAGTATTTTATATGTGGAAATTGTCATTTATTTAATAATATCCGTAAAAGCGTTTTTTTTAAAGTGCTAATTAAGTTCATTGGTATGATGTTATTCCCGCAAGCGAAGCGCGTCGGGAATCCTTCTTCGGAAAGATTCCGGACCGATCCCTGACTTAGCAGGGACAAGAGCCGGAATGGCAAATCATGTAATCCTACTTATGAACTTCTTAGTAATTGAACTAAATTGACAAAATATTTACGTGGAAATTATAATTGGCGATAAAGATGATGTTTAATCGGTGTAATCGTTTTACAAAATCCGTGTAATCAATTTATTTATAAGGAGGACTTTATGGCAGAAGGCATTGTCGAGCTTACGAGCGGTACATGGGACAGCGAGGTGTTGAAGGCTGGCGGCGTGGTTATGGTGGATTTCTGGGCTGTATGGTGCGGGCCGTGCAGGATGATCGCTCCGACTGTCGAAGAACTGGCAAAAGAGTATACCGGCAAGATAAAGGTCGGAAAACTGAATACGGATGAAAATTCGGATATCGCGAGCAAATATAAAATAATGGGCATACCTACAATAATGTTTTTTAAAGACGGCCAGAAGGTAGACCAGATTGTAGGCGCGGTTCCAAAGCCTCAGCTTAAGGCTAAAATAGACTCGCTTATCGGGTAAAGTTCAAACAAGAGGTCTTCATGTTCGAAAATCTCAGCGAAAAGCTTGACGGCATATTCAAAAAATTAAAGGGCCGCGGACTCCTCAAAGAGGAAGACGTAGACGTTGCCCTTAAAGAAATACGCCTTGCCCTGCTCGAGGCGGACGTAAATTTCAAGGTAGTAAAAGATTTTATTCAGCACGTAAGGGACAGGGCCGTCGGCAAGGAGGTTCTGGAGAGCCTTTCTCCCGGACAGCAGGTAGTCAAGATAGTCAACGACGAGCTTTGCGCGCTGCTGGGAACGGTCAATACACGGATACAGCTTGCGCCCAACCCGCCTACGATAATAATGATGGTCGGCCTTCAGGGCTCAGGCAAGACCACCACGTCTTCTAAGCTGGCGCGCTTTTTCAAAAAAGAAGGCAGGAGGCCCATGCTCGTGGCTGCCGACTTAAAGCGGCCTGCCGCTATCGACCAATTGATAACCCTTGGAAAACAGATAGACATACCCGTATTTTATTCCAAAGAAACGCAAGACCCTGTAGTCCTTTGCGAAAAAGCGGTAAAACAGGCGAAGACGGAGGGCAGGGATATTGTAATTTTAGATACCGCCGGAAGACTTCACATCGACGAAGAATTGATGAAGGAATTGACCGAAATAAAGATGAAGGTCGATCCTAAGGAAGTTCTGCTCGTTGCCGACGCCATGACCGGTCAGGACGCGGTCAATATGTCGAAGAGTTTTAACGAAAAGATAGGCATAGATGGAATTATTCTTACCAAGATGGACGGAGACGCGAGGGGAGGCGCGGCGCTTTCCATAAGGCACGTAACCGGCAAACCTATAAAATTCATAGGAGCGGGCGAAAAGATAGACATGCTCGAGCCGTTTTATCCGGACAGGATAGCAGGCAGGATACTGGGCATGGGCGATGTGCTTACATTGATCGAGCAAGCTCAGCAGTCCTTTGACCGGAAAGAGGCGGAAAATCTCCATAAGAGGATTATGGAGGAGAGTTTCACCTTCGAGGATCTGCGGGATCAGTTGAAAAAACTCAGGGGTATGGGGCCCATTGAGAATCTTTTAGGCATGATACCAGGCATGAATAAGGCTATGAAGGATGTAAAGGTGGACGATAAGGAATTCGTAAAGATAGAGGCCATTATCAACTCCATGACCGGGGAGGAAAGGCGCAACTACAACGTGATCAACGGCAGCAGGAGAAAGAGGATTGCTATTGGAAGCGGCACAACAGTCACAGATGTCAACAGGCTGCTGAAGCAATATCTGGAAATGAAGAAAATGATGAAGATGTTCAAGGGCGGCGGCAAAAAAGGCTTCCGCCTGCCGAAGATACCTTTTTGAAATGATTGCATTATTTGTTGCAAATATATTACAATTTTAACTCGTCAGGAATTTATTGCAGGAGGTGATTGTTTGGTAAAGATCAGATTGACAAGAATGGGCGCCCACAAGAAACCCTTTTACAGGATAATAGTGTCGGACTCCCGCACGCGAAGGGACGGGCCGTTTATAGAGATTATCGGCACGTATGACCCGAAGAAAGAGCCGTCGGAGATAAAGGTAAATGCGGAACGGGCAAAATATTGGATCGGGCAGGGCGCGCAGCCGACGGATACAGTCAAGAGGCTTTTGAATAAAGCTGCAGTGCAGTGATCCCTGGTCTTAATTTTCTAAACCCTACGGAGGTGGAAGGATGAAGACATTGCTCGAGATGATGGCTAAGGCGCTCGTTGATAAGCCCGACGAGGTTAAGGTTGCCGAGGTTGAAGGCGAAAAAACTACGGTTTTTGAACTCAGGGTGTCTCAGGGAGACCTCGGAAAGGTTATAGGGAAACAGGGGAAGACGGCCCGCGCAATGAGGACCATCCTCGGCGCGGCAGGCACAAAGATCGGCAAGCGCTGCGTGATCGAGATATTGGAATAAAAGCGGTTCGATAAATGAATTTTAAAGGGGCGTTTGACGTAAACGCCCCTTCTTGTTGTTCGGCGCATGGAAAACGAAGAACTTATTACCATAGGAAGGGTATCGAGGGCGCACGGCCTTAAGGGCGAATTGGCGGTAATGCCGCTTATTTCCGACACCGAAATATTTCTCCATCTCGATGAAGTCTACGTCAAGACGAGGGCCGCAACCGAGCGGAAAAAGATAAAAGCGGTAAGGAGGCATAAAAAATCCTTATTGATTCGTTTTGAAAACTGCGAAACTCCGGAGGATGCCCGGTTGTACCGGGGGGCGGAGATACTGGTAAAGAAGTCCGTGATCCCCGAGCTCCCGGAAGGCGTTTATTACCGGCATCAGATAATCGGGATGAAGGTTTATACGGGTAATGACGAATATTTAGGAGATGTTACGGCTATAATAGAGACGGGCAGCAATGATGTGTATGCAATAAAGGGCGCGGACAGGGAATATCTTATCCCCGCAATCAAGGATGTAGTTAAAGAGATAGATGTGGAGTCGAACAGGATGATAGTTGAACTTATGGAAGCCGTAGAGGAATGATGGGCGCTGGATTCGACATAATTACCATTTTTCCCGAAATCTTTCACGCCTATCTCGGAGAGAGCATCCTGAACAGGGCGATTCAAAAAGGATTGCTTGACGTGAATGTCCGCAACCCGAGGGACTTTACGACCGACAAGCACAGAACCGTGGACGATTATCCTTACGGCGGCGGATCGGGCATGGTCATGAAGATAGAGCCGATACACAGCGCTGTGAACGCCGTAAAATCGGACGGCATAGAGCGGTTGACGGTTCTCCTGACGCCGCAGGGCGTTACGTACAATCAGGAAAAGGCCGAGGTGCTGTCGGCGTATCTCTCGGCGGAAAAACGGCGTCTGCTTCTCATCTGCGGCAGGTATGAAGGCATAGACGAAAGGGTGCGCGAATCCATTGCGGATGAGGAGATATCCATAGGCGATTACGTTTTGACTGGAGGAGAACTGGCCGCTTTGGTTATAATAGACAGCATTGCCCGGCTTATACCCGGCGTGCTGGGAGATGAGGAGTCGATAAAGGAAGAATCTTTTACGTGGGGGATCCTCGATTATCCTCACTATACAAGGCCGCCGGAGTTCAAGGGCATGAAGGTTCCCGACGTTCTGCTTTCAGGGAATCACGGTGAGGTATCGAAGTGGAGGAGAAGGGAAGCGATAAGAAGGACATTGAAAAGAAGACCAGATCTTCTTAAAAAAGCAAAATTAAGCGAAGAAGATAATGCTATAATAAACGAGCTTTGCTCGAACGAAAAATAACGAAAATCCAATATCCGGAGGAGAAAGATGAATCTTATACAGCCTATAGAAGAGAGCTATAAGAAGGATGTCCCGAAGTTTAATATAGGGGATACCGTAAGGGTGTACGTCAAAGTCGTGGAGGGAGACAAGGAAAGGCTCCAGCCCTATGAAGGCGTTGTTATTTCACGCAAGGGGGGCAGTATACGCGAGACCTTCATGGTGAGAAAAATATCGTTCGGCGTAGGCGTTGAGAGGATATTCCCGGTGCATTCGCCTTCCGTAGACAGGATAGAGGTGATAAAGCGGGGCGACGTCAGAAGGGCGAAACTTTATTATCTTAGAGACAAGAAGGGCAAGGAAGCAAAGGTTAAAGAGAAGGCAAGAGAAATAGCGGTAAAAGCATAAAAAACGAACGTGCCGCATGGACCCTTACGAATATGACGAATCCATAAGAAAGAACGGGTTCGGCTCGGTAGCCGGAGTGGACGAGGCAGGACGGGGGCCGCTCGCAGGCCCCGTTGTAGCCGCCGCGGTAATCCTTCCCGAAGATTTCAGGGTAGAGGGAGTAAGGGACTCGAAAAAGATACCGCGAAAGGAAAGGGAAGAGCTTTTCTGGGCAATACTGCTTAACGCCCGGTCTATCGGCATCGGCATAATCGATCCGGCAGAGATAGACAGGCTGAACATTCTCAGGGCTACAAAACTGGCAATGCACAATGCCTTGACTGACCTGACAACCAAGCCGGATATGATCCTTATAGACGCCCTTACCATTCCATCCATACCCATAAAACAGATGCCGATTATTAAAGGCGACGCGAAGAGCGCCTCGATAGCCGCCGCATCCATCATTGCAAAGGTGGTTAGGGACGGGATAATGATAAAGTATCACTCCATATACCCCTCCTATGAATTCGACAAGCATAAGGGCTATGCAACTAAAGCGCATCTTGATAAAATAGAAAAACACGGGCCTTGCCCGATTCACAGGAAGACGTTTCATAAAGTGAAGGATTTACTACTGCCCTTTTAGAGGTGAGCATGGAAAAAGAACGGATAGACGAGGCATTGGAGCTTTTGTGGGAATTAAACGAAGACGGGCATTCCGACGTAAAGCGTTTTAAATTGAACTCCGACGATGCGGACACGGACGGGCTGATGGAAGTGTTGCTTAAAGAAGGGCTTGCCGTAATCGAGAACGACATTATAAAGCCGATAGGCCGCGGGCATGATCTCGCAAGGGGGCTTATACGAAGGCACAGGCTCGCGGAGCGCTTGTTTACAGACGTCTTTGACCTCGCGAAAGACGCTGTCGAGGAAGACGCGTGCAAAATGGAACATATACTGAGCGAAGAACTCACCGACAGCGTATGCACGTTTCTGGGGCATCCTACAACATGCCCTCACGATAAGCCGATACCGAGGGGAGAATGCTGCAAGAAATACAGGGTGGACGTTCAGCCCGTGGTAGTAAGGCTCTCTGATTTCGAAGTGGGCCAGAGCGCCAAGATATTGTTCATAACGCCTTCGGAGGCTTCGGGCATAGGCCGTCTGAGTTCAATAGGCATTATTCCCGGAACAGAGATAAAGCTTGTGCAGAAGAGGCCGTCTATCGTCCTTCAGGTGGACGAGACGACCATTGCCATTGATCCCGAACTCGCAAAGGAGATATTCGTAAAGAAGGGCGCGTGATTTTTAAGAATCATTTCTCAATATCTTTATGATGTGCTTTGCGAGATTATCATTTATCTCGTTATGTCTCGGAACAGGTTGGGCGACTTTCGTTTTCGGGTTCTGATACCAGTCGTGATTTCCACCATGCCTGATAAAAACGCAATCCATCTCCTCCAATTTCCGTATCAGGTCTTTGCGCTTCATGCTACTTCGAGTTCGGCAACTTTACGAACGCATGGAATAGCGCCACTGGTTAAGTCATTATAAATGTCTTTGAGATTCTCTTTTAATTCTTCTAACGATTCTCCTTGAGTCATATAATCAGGATATTCCTCCAGATATCCCAACCACATATTACCGTCCTGCCAGTATACAAATTTTGCGGTTTCCATAATTATACCCCTCTCATTGATTTCGTAAATGTTTTATCCGTTTCACGGCGCTTGCGATTGCTTTGTTTTTTCGCGTTGACCTTTCGTCCCCAGTAAGCGCCGCAGCCTTTCTTTGCCCCCGAGTGCTCTGTTTTCTTTGCCTGATAAGCCATTCTGTTTTATTTTACTATTAATGAGCTTAAAATTACACTGGCTATTAAGGATTGATTAGGGTTTGGGATAGGGAAATTAAAGAGAACCGTGTCCCCTTTTTCCCCGATAAATTTTTCAAAGGAAAAATCTTGTGAAAGCAATCACCATGTTCGAAGATTAGCAAATTTTTTCTTAATATGATACCGTAGTTTTCATGAAGCGCCTTCATATAACGATCAAAGGCATTGTTCAGGGCGTTGGTTTCAGGCCTTTTATCTACAATCTTGCAAAAAGTTTAGACATTAACGGTTATGTAACGAATACGTCCGGCGGCGTGATTATCAAGGCCGAAGGCGAGCGCCTTGACGAATTTCTCGGATTTATCCAAACCCAATGCCCTCCTCTCGCGAAAATAGACAGCATCGAAACTCACGAGATGCCTGCAAAGGGCTATGAAGGTTTTTCGATAATCGAGAGCCTCGACAAGGGAAGTTTTACCCTTATATCGCCGGACATAGCCATATGCGGCGACTGTTTGGGGGAAATACTTGACCCTTCCGACAGGCGTTATCTTTATCCGTTCATTAACTGCACCAATTGCGGGCCGAGATATTCGATTACAAAAAAAGTCCCTTATGACAGGCCGAACACGACAATGTCCGTTTTTAATATGTGCCCGCAATGCCTTGCGGAATATAACGACCCGTCAAACCGGAGATTCCACGCTCAGCCCAATGCGTGCTTTGAGTGCGGGCCGCAACTTGAATCTCAAATTTCAAATTTCAAATTTCAAATCGGCGAAACAGCAAAGCCAATAGAGGCGGCGATAGAGTTATTAAAACAGGGCGCGATAGTCGCCGTTAAAGGCATTGGCGGTTTCCATCTCTGCTGCGATGCTGAAAATGAAAAGGCCGTCAAGAGATTGAGGGAGCATAAGAGACGGAGTAATAAACCGTTTGGCCTTATGGCCCCGGATGTCGAAACAGTGAAAAAATTCTGCGATGTCTCGCCCACTGAAGAATCGCTGCTCAAGGACATGCGGAGGCCGATTGTGCTTCTAAAAAAGAAAGGCGATAGGCTTACTGATGAGATTGCTCCGAGCAATAAGTATTTAGGCTTCATGTTGCCGTATGCGCCGCTGCATTATCTTTTGTTTCATCATCCCTTAACTGAAAATATAATCCCCCCTTCCCCCCCTTTAGTAAAGGGGGGAGTGGGGGGATTTGCTCATTTCTCTGCCCTTGTTATGACGAGCGGTAATCTCTCGGAAGAGCCGATAGTCATTGATAATGAAGAGGCGATATCGAAGCTCTCATTTGTGGACGCCTTTCTTCTGCATAACAGGGATATTTTTATGAGGGTCGATGATTCTGTAATTAAGGCAAGAGGCTTCATCCGCCGCGCCCGCGGCTATGTGCCGGAGCCTATCAGGTTGACGGATGACGGTCCTGACGTGCTGGGCTGCGGAGCGGATATTAAAAATACATTTACTGTCACCAGAGGCGATTATGCGGTAATAAGCCAGCACATAGGAGATATGGAAAACATCGAAACCCTCCGGTTCTTTGAAGAAAGCCTTAATAATCTGAAGCAGGTTTACAGGGCAAATCCCGTTGCCGTTGCTTACGACCTCCATCCCAACTATCTATCCACGCGGTGGGCATTAAATCACGGTTCACGGTTCGCGGTTCACGGTTACGGTATTCAGCATCATTACGCCCACATCGCTTCTGTAATGGCCGAACACGGCATTAAAGAAAAGGTTATCGGGGTTGCTTTTGACGGCACCGGATACGGCACGGACGGAAACATATGGGGCAGTGAATTTCTCGTATGCGACATTAACGGTTTTGTGAGGGCTGCCCATTTTAAATATGTTCCGCTGCCCGGCAGCGCCAGAGCCGTACGGGAGTGCTGGAGAACTGCGATAAGCTATTTGGCGGATGCTGTTTCAAGTAATCCCCCCATACCCCCCTTTAGTAAAGGGGGGCAAAGGGGGATTGCTAAACTTATTCTTGACTATCTCGATTTCATCGGATTTGTAGAGAAATACGGCAGGGACAAGATTGAAAACATCATGAAGATTCTCGGCAAGAGGCAGTTTTCTCCACTCTCGTCCGGAGCCGGCAGGCTTTTTGACGCGGTATCGGCCATTGCAGGCATATGCGACAAAAACACATTCGAGGGCGAGGCCGCGATAACGTTGGAAAACATGATTTCAAGTAATCCCCCCTTACCCCCCTTTAGCAAAGGGGGGCGAGAGGGGATTTTTAAAGAGATGTATACTTTTGAAATTTTGGAAGGCGAGCCGATGATTGTGGATTTCTCGAAAATGATTTTACATCTCATCGAAGATGTGAAACGAGATGAAGACAAAGGCATGATCGCCGTCCGCTTCCATAATACTATAGTAAATGCGATAACGGAAGCCGTTAAGCGTATAAGCGCAATATGCGGGATTAAAACCGTCGCACTCAGCGGCGGCGTTTTTCAGAATAATTATCTTCTCGAAGGGGTTTTAAGCAGGTTATCATATCTCGGATTTGATGTCTATACCAACGAAAAAGTCCCTTGCAATGACGCCGGAATATCGCTCGGACAGGCATATATAGCAAGGGAAAGACTGAAGAAGCAAGCAGGCGTTTCTTAGCTTATAATATTTTTTTATACCTCTAAAAAAAAATATTGACAATCTAACTGTTTTGTCTTAATCTTATGCATATCAGAATCTTAATGGGGGGTATTTATGAAAGAAGACAGCCTCTTTGACAAGCTTTCTAAACGGGGAGTATCACGAAGGGACTTTATGAAGTTCTGCAGCGCAATGGCGGCAACTCTGGCCCTGCCGTCGGGCTTCGCAGCCCGGATCGCTGAAG
>JACREW010000114.1 GCA_016212685.1 Nitrospirota bacterium | reverse complement strand
CCGAAAGCCACGCGCAGGTGATCAAGCCGCGGCGGCGGTCGCGCTCGAACGAGGTGGCGGCTTTGGCTTTCGGGCGTTGCATGTCCGGCCTTGCAGTGAGCGGATAAAGCCGCCCGTTGTGCATTCTCATCGAGGCGTGTGGAAACGAGAGAGGATTTTATTAAGGGGCTTGATGAGCTTATCCCTGATTTAATCTTAGCCGATCAAAAACTTCCGGCCTTTGACGGCCTTTCTGCATTGAACATCGTTAAGGAAAGGTGCACTGATGTGCCGTTTGTTTTTGTCACGGGTTCGATGGGTGAGGAATGGACGGTTGAAACGCTCAAAAATGGCGCAACGGATTATATCATTAAAGACAGGCTATACAGGCTTGCGCCTGTAGTCCAGCGCGCATTAAAAGAGGCTGAAGAGCAAAAAGAGCGCAGGAGATTGGAAAACGAGCTGAAAGAGAGCGAGGAACTCTTCCGGCTGCTATCGGAATCCGCATTAACCGGCGTTTATTTAATACAGGATGGTATCTTCAGATATGTAAATGAGGCGCTCGCTTCAATTTTTGGCTATGAGGTTTGGGAGATAATTAATAAGCTTGGACCTATGGATCTGACATATCCTGAAGACCGCGCCCTTGTAGCTGAGAATATTCGCAGGCGGGTGGGAGGAGAGATCCGCGACATCCTTTATTCCTTCCGGGGACTGCGGAAAGACGGAACAGCCATTCATGTAGAAGTTCATGGGTCAAGGGTGGAATACAACGGGAAACCTGCTGTTATAGGCACGCTGCTCGACATCACAGAACGCAAGAAGACTGAAGAAGTGCTGAGGAGATACAGCAAGGATCTTGAGGAGGATGTCCGGGAAAGGACAAGGGAGCTTAACGAGGCGCGACATGCGGCAGAGGATGCAACAAAAGCAAAATCCGATTTTCTTGCCAATATGAGCCATGAATTGAGGACGCCACTCAATTCCATTCTCGGCTTTTCGGAGATTCTCGTAGATGAGTTGTACGGAAAACTCAACGAAAAGCAGCTTGAATATGTGGGGGATATCCACAGCAGCGGCAAGCATTTGCTGAATCTTATCAGCGACATCCTCGACCTCTCCAAAGTGGAATCAGGCAAGATGGAGCTTGAGTTGAGCAGTTTTCCGTTAAAAGACGTGTTTAATGCATCCATTATAATGCTTAAGGAAAAGGCAATCAAGCACAACATAAAATTGAGTCTCGAAATTGAACCCGAAGTGGATGTCATAATCGAAGCCGATGAGAGGAAATTAAAGCAGATAATGTTCAATCTCCTGAGCAATGCGGTGAAGTTTACGCCGGATGGAGGGAGTGTAATCGTGCAGGTGCGGAAAGTTCCCCCTGATTTCATCGAAATTTCGGCCTCCGACACCGGTATAGGAATAAAGGCTGAGGCCATGCCCAAGCTTTTTAAAGAATTTTCTCAACTCGAATCGGCATATACAACGGCATACGAAGGGACAGGATTGGGACTCGCACTGACCAAGCGGCTGGTCGAGTTGCATAGCGGAAGTATCTGGGCTGAGAGCGAATATGGGAAAGGGAGTAAATTCACATTCGCAATCCCCATAAGACATAAACCCGGCGTGGAAGAAGAGGCTAATGCCTAAAAAGATACTCATAGTGGAAGACAACGAAAAAAACCGCGTGTTGATAAGAGATGTTCTGAAATATTACGGGTATGAGGTGATAGAAGCGGTGAACGGAGAGGAAGGCATAAAGGCCGCGAAGGAGAAAACGCCCGATCTGATACTTATGGATATCCAGATGCCTGTTATGGACGGCTTTGCCGCGATGCAGGCGCTTAAGAGAGATCCGGCCACAAAAGATATAAAGATAATCGCGCTCACCTCGTTTGCCATGAAAGGCGACAAAGAGAAGATTATGGATGCGGGATTCGATTATTACATAGCGAAGCCCGTGGATACGAGGGAACTTCCGAGGATGATACAGGGGGTCTTAAAATGGAACAAGCCCTGAATATGAATCCGAGCGGAGATTCCGCTATGGAGGCGAAACTTCCGGCATGAAAGGAGGGGATGAATGATGAAAAACCGCTGAAGGACAGGTTTATTCCGCCGAATGCACGAAAAAAGCAAAGCGGAGACGGCCTGATCGAGTATCAACAGATAGTAAATTATCCAAAGGAGGAAAACATGACAACAAAGGGAAAGAGAGAGGAAAAATCCAGTTTTAATTTTAAGCGCGCAATCGAGCAAGACAATACTCTGGTATTAGAGCTGCTGTACAGCCCGATAAAAACGCTGAAAGAGAGAGACGTAATATGTGACCAGACCATGATAAACAACTTCGAAAAAGTGCGTGAAGATGTCCTCAAACGCGCAAAGGCTGCATTTATCGAATTGGGGTTGGTAAAGACCGCTACGCAGGGCTGTCAGGGATGTCAGGGTTGCCAAGGCTGTCAGGGCTGCAGCGCTGAAATAGCAACGATGTAAAATCGAATTAACCGTCTGCTTGTAAAATCAACATGAGGGCCGGCGGCATGGAAGATAAATTATCTCTCGCGCCGCCGGCCATGGAGGAATTATGAAAATGGAAAAACATGAATCGCCTATTTTGGCGCAATGGGACATAACAACCGGCTGTAATTTCTCATGCTCTTTCTGCCTTACAAATAGCGGAAAACGATTAACGGGCGAGCTGGGATTCGAAAAGGCCAAAATTATCGTCGACAGACTTTATTCGGGGGGAATACTGTTTCTTCGAATATTAGGCGGAGAGCCTTTTTTCAGGAAAGATATAATAAAGGTAATGCATTATGCGGCTAAAAAGGGGATGCTGATTTCATTTAGCACGAATGCCTCTTTAATAACTGAAGATTACGCAAAAATGCTTAAAGAGATCGAACAAAATTTTAATTACTTCCAGATAAGCCTTTATGGGATAGATAGAGACTCTTATAAGCAAACGACAAAGAGCAGCAACGGCTTCCAATTGGTAAACAACGGCATTAAAAACCTCAAGAAGTTTGATTTGAATCCTTATGTTTTCTGGGTTTTGACGGCGGATAATATCAATCATGTCGAGTCCGCGTATCGACTCGCGCAGGATTGGGGGCTGCCCGCTTTAAGGATATCTCCGAAGTTGAATCTCGGAAGGGCCTCGGGAGAGGTTGATTCAAAGCTCTTGAATAATGATTCATATTGGCGAAATGCCATGGACAAATTTTCCAAATTGAACAGTTTGGTTATGAAAAACGGCTCTCCTCAGGTGCAACTGCACGCGCGTCCGTTTCTCGGAGAATTTTTACACCTCAAGACCGGCTTGCCTTATTTCTATATAACCTGTAAGGCTGCATCGACAATGGTCTATGTCGATTATAAAGGAGATGCGAGTCCATGTCCATTTGCCGGCTTTATGCCCAGTTCGTATCGCTCTTCCTTTGACTCTCAGGACAAGATCAGCTTGCTTGAGCATTCTATGGATGAAATATGGCAATCCGAAGTTTTCAAAACCTACAGACGCCTTCAAAATTCCGATGAAAATCCCAATAAAGTATTTAAGAAGTGCCCTCATTTAATATCCGGGATCTGCAATCCTTGCATATATACACCATGCACCTGCCGGGATACAATTAAAATGATTAATAAGACTGCCGCTTGAAAGCCCTACGGGTGGAAAAGGGGCTTTTCCCCCTTTTCCACCTCCCTCATG
>JACREW010000113.1 GCA_016212685.1 Nitrospirota bacterium | reverse complement strand
CTTATGATATCCGAATAGGTTATTATCCCCCTCAGCCGGCCTTTTCTGTCGGTAACGACAAGCCTCCTTATACGGTTCCTTTCCATCGTATCGAGGGCCGAGATAATATCGGCATTTTTATAAATGGCAACGGGATTCTTCGACATGAATTCCGAAACGGCAATTTCATTAATTCCGTGTTCCATGGCCGCTATCCTCGCTATATCCCGTTCGGTAATTATTCCTACCGGTATATTGCCCTCGGTTATAACCATACTGCTTATATTCTTATCCGCCAGCCTTTCGACCGCCTCGCTCAATGTAGTCTCCTTCGGTACGGCGACGATATCCGCCGTCATTAATTCATATACGCGATGCACAGACATTTATCGCCGCTCCTTAATAAACAGTTTCAGCGCATCCTTGTATTTTACAGGGACAAAGCCGAAAGATTTTTCTACGGAATCCTTATCGCAAATATTATCAAGCTGCAGCAGGCTCAACTGCTCTGCGGTAACAGAAGGGACTTTCTTGCCTAAAAGACTTCCGATCCCCTTCGATATTCCGTAAAACGGCAGGCTCAGCTTTATAATTTTCAGCGGTATATGAATGATAGGCTTGTTTATGCCCAAGGCCTCCATAAGCTGAAGGACTATTTCATTGTATGTGAGATGTTCGGGACCTCCAAACTCATAAATCCCCCCCATCCCCCCTTTGCTAAAGGGGGGCGAGGGGGGATTATCAAAAAATAATGTCATAAAACATTTTATCCAATCTTCCACGTATATTGGCTGTAATTTTGCATTGCCGTTACCCGGAACAGGAACAAAGGGTCCCATATGGACGAGTTCTTTCAGCTTTTCAGTAAAACCATCGCCGTCGCCCACTACAAGGGACGGCCTGAATATCGTATACGGCATACCGCTTGCCTTTACAATCTCCTCGGCCTCCGCCTTTGTCTTGTAGTATTTAGCCCACGATGTTGCCGAAGCGCCCAGCGCGCTCTGGTAAAATATATGCTTTACGCCTGCCTTTTGCGCTTCATCTACAAGATTTCTTGTGCCTTCCACATGAACCTTTTCAAATGTCATGCTTCCTTTTTCTTCTATGATTCCGACCAGATGGACAACAGTATCGCAGCCGTCGAGTTTCCCCTTAAGGCTCTCCCTGTCCGTAATATCGCCTATGCCCGCCTCGAATCCCAAACTTTTACAGGCGCGCGCCTTATCTTCTGTCCTTACCAGACACCGCACCCTGTATGCCTTTGCAGCAAATGCATTCACCAGATGTTTGCCTATAAATCCTGTTCCGCCTGCTATAAAAAACATCACTTCACCATTTCCTTCAACCTTTCAAACGATAACCTTTCAATCTCTCTGTGCAGACTGTTTCCATGCGCATCCATCGTAACCATTGCCGGAAAATCCTCTACATCGAGCAGCCACATCGCCTCGGGCTCGCCGAACTCCTCTATCTTCCATCCCCCGGCAACGCCCTTGATCCTGTCCGCAAGGTATGCCGCCGCTCCGCTTATGGTATGCAGATAAACGCACCCGTATTCCTTCAACGCTGCGAGAGTTTTATCGCCCATCCCACCTTTGCCTATAATACCCCTTATGCCGTACGACTTTATAACGTCGGCTTCATACATCTCAACCCTCATGCTCGTTGTAGGCCCCGCGGCTATGACCTTACCCCCACCCACCTCTTCCCCTTTAAGGGAGGGGGTAATAATAGGACCGCAGTGATAGATTATTCCCCCTTCGAGGTCAAAGGGGATTTCTTTTTTGTCCGGCCTTTCGTGAAAAAGGAATTTATGGACCCTGTCGCGGCCGGTGACAATCCTGCCGCTGATAAAAACCATATCTCCAATCTTGAGATTCAGGACATCTTCTTTCGTCAAGGGAGTGTTTAAGTTTATTGTGTTTCTCGTGTCTCTTGTGTTCATTGTGTTAACTCAATAAACTCAAGGAACTCCATGAACCCTATAAACCGTGTTACCATATAAGCCTTCCCCTTCTGTTGGCCCAGCATGAAAAAGAGACATCGACAAAATAAGACGCCGGATGGCGATGTCCCGCCCCGATCTTCACTCCAATGGCGGTAGTTTCGCCCCCCAGCCCTGCAGCGCCTATGCCGAGGCTGTTTATATCCTTTAAAATCTTCTGTTCGATCTCTGTTAGCGCATTATCCGGATTGTTATCCGTAATCCTTCTCATCAACTGCCTCTTCGATAAAAATGTTGCCTGATCCTTTGCCCCGCCTATGGCAACGCCGATTGTATAAGGCGGGCAGCCCTTGCCCTGCGCCTTAAAGACCGCATCGAGCACGCATTTCCTCACCCCGTCGAAATCGCGCTCCGCCAAAACCGTTATTGTGTTATTGCGTTCAGCGTTCGGCAAATTTGACTCCATAACGCTATAACCCTCAACTTTTAACTCTGTCGGCAGCTTATACGTCTGCCCTAAGTTCTCGCAGCCCGCGCCCTTTAACATCAAATCCACTATCAAGGACTGGTCTTCCGTTTCGTCCATATAAATAAGCGGAAAGTAATCGCCCGTATTATCGCTCGTATTCTTCCCGGTTACTATGTCGACGGCATTCGGCCTGAGGGGAACTTTTTTCGTAGCTATGCGCGTGGCCTCAATAACCGTCTCTTTTACCAGTTGGTGGCTAATCCCTTTAGGCACCTTAATAAAAAAAACCGGGAAACCCGTATCCTGACATATGGGGCGGGATGTGGTCCTCGCAAGGGATATATTGCTGAGGATTATCTCCATCGATCCCTTCGCAAGAGGAGACGTCTCGCGCGAATAGGCGTTTTTTAACGCCTCCTCCACGTCGCTCGGAATGGACGTAGCAACCTTTTTGTAAAGCTCTATTATACCGTCGCGGAGTTTAAGCATGATGGTCTATGAGATATCCGCAGGCGAAAACACCGTTTCATCCCTGAACGCCCTTATGAGATACACCGTCTTCATAACCTCGGCGTCCATTACATCGACCATCGCGGCATCGAGCCCGGCGCCGGCAAGATAGCATAGAAAGCCAGCATTCACATGTGGTTTTAATTTCTTCGGCAGCCCTGTCGATACATTAGAGATCCACGCAACCGTGTTTATCGGAGGATCAACCATCTCAACCAGAGCCCTTACGCATTCATGGGTATTAAGTAGGTGCTCCTGCCCCATGCCTCCGCCTATATGCACCACCGACGGGTCCGCAAACAAACGCTCATTGGGTATATCCGCGGCATTGGCCTTTTCTATCAAATCTTCGAGAATAAGGAGCTTGGCCTCTATGGTTGTCGGCACGGTCCCCTTCAATGCCCTGATTATAAGATTCGCCCTGAACCTGTTCGTAATATCGAGAATATCATCGCAGCTTTTTTCGTCCGCGGAAAGATAATTTATCAGAGGCGGCTCTTTGCATAATGCAAGCGTTTTTTCCAATGCCGTTGCATTCCTCGAATCGAGACATAAAGGCAGGCCTGACGCCTCCTGAACTATTTCCGCAACCATCGGGAGCGCCTCTTCGTCCCCTATGCCGTCTGTGGAACACTGCACATTGATAAAATCCGCGCCTTTTTCGGCAAGCACCTTTGCGATTGCAGCTATCGCCTTTTTATCCCGGCCATTAACCGCGTCCATATAAGACTTGCTTCTTGCATTGAGATTCTCCGCGATGACAAGCATAAAGCACCTCCTCTTCTTATAATGAGAAGTATATCAAAAAGCCGGCCGTTGCGCTATCGCCTGACGTTCAAAATGCCGTCCATCTGCGATATCTTATTCACGAGGCCGGCGAGTTGTCTCCTGTTCTTTATTTCCAAAATAAGCTCGAACAAAGCCCTTTTGTCATAAGTGGCGTTCGCCTTAAGAGAACTTATATTCACATCCGCCGATGATATCAGGGCGCTGAGATTCGCGAGTATTCCCGGCTTATCCATAGTTTCGATATACAACCGCGTCGGAGATGTAATATCGCTGTCATGGCTCCATTGCACCTCGATAAGCCGTTCGCCGTCCAACGCGAGCCTCTCGAGATTGGCGCACTCCTTGCGGTGTATCGTAACTCCCTTTCCCTTTGTTATGAACCCCACGATATTGTCTCCGGGAACCGGGAAACAGCATTTCGCGACATGATACAGCACGTTGTCCACTCCCTTTATGCTGATGACGCTCTTTTTATCCTTGGGAATCTTTACGAGTTTCGGGAGTTCAGCCTCCCCGCTCTTTTCGAAGGCGAGCCTGTTGACGACCTGATGCGCGGATATCTTGCCGTATCCTACGGAGACGTAGAGGTCTTCGATGGAATTGTGGCTAAAGTGCTTTAATGCCTCCTCCATCTTTGCCGACTTGAGGATCGAAAGAGGAAGGCTGTGTCTCCTGACTTCCTCCTCCACGAGGCTCGTTCCGAGCTCTATGCTCTGCTTCCTCTCCTCGGTCTTTATCCATTGCTTTATCCTGCTCTTCGCCCTCTGAGTGACTGCGAATTTAAGCCAGTCCTTGCTCGGCCCGTGAGAAGGCGAAGTTATTATTTCCACGGCATCCCCGCTGTTCAGCTTATATCGCAGCGGCACTATCCTTCCGCCGACCTTTGCTCCGACGCATTTATGTCCGACCTGCGTGTGAATGGCATACGCAAAATCTACCGGCGTAGAATCCACCTGGAGTTCTTTGATCTCGCCTTTAGGCGTAAACACATACACGGTCTCGGGGATCACCTCTCCCTTAACCGCCTCGAGGAATTCCTTTGCGTCGGATATATCTTTGACGAGATCCCTGAGCCATGCTATATATCTGGTGTTCTTTTTGTCTATGCCGTCTTTTTCCTTGTATCTCCAGTGGGCCGCGATCCCTTCCTCCGCTATATCGTTCATGTCCTCGGTCCTTATCTGGAATTCGACCCTGTCTCCGCCCGGGCCCACAACGGTGGTATGGAGAGATTGATACATATTGGATTTGGGAAGGCTGATAAAATCCTTGAACCTGCCGGGGACAAGGGGCCACAACGAATGGATAATGCCGAGCATGTCGTAACAATGCCCGACCGTATCGGTTACAATTCTGAGGCCGATGACGTCATGCACCTGCTCGAACGGAATCTTCTGTTTGACCGTCTTCTGGTAAATGCCGTAAAAGTGTTTCACCCTTCCCCTTATCTTCGCGGGGATGCCGGCGGCGGTCAATTTATCTTCGATTATTTTTTTTACCTCGTCGATATATTTTTTTTGCTCCTCTTTGCGTTTTGCGACCTTCTTCTGGAGGTCGTTGAAAAGGTCCGGCATTAGCGTCCTGAAACTTAAGTCCTCGAATTCCGTTCTCAACCATCCGATACCGAGCCTGTTGGCGAGGGGCGCGTAGATATCGAGGGTCTCCTCGGCGATCCTCCTGCGCTTTTCTTCGGGAAGGTGCGCGATGGTCCTCATGTTATGAAGCCTGTCCGCAAACTTAATAAGGATAACCCTTACATCCTTTGACATCGCAAGGAGCATCTTTCTGAAGTTCTCGGCCTGCGCCTCTTCCTTTGTCTTAAACTCGACCCTGCTCAGCTTTGTCAACGCGTCTACGAGGAAGGCCACCTCGCTGCCGAACATGTCCTTTATATCTTCCGTTAGGGCGCCGGTATCTTCTACGGTATCGTGGAGAAGCCCGGCGGCAATAGTCGAAGTGTCGAGCTTCATGTCCGCAAGGATATTCGCCACCGCCAGCGGATGGTGTATATAGGGAGACCCCTCGACGCGCCTCTGGCTGCAGTGCGCCTCGCGCGAAAAAATATACGCCTTTTTTATTGTTTCGACGTCGGCCTTCGGATTGTAGTCGAGCACCTTTTCTATGAGTTTATTGACTGTAGTCATATTTCATTATAACTTAAAAAGAGCCGGCAGCGTTATAGAGTTGCAGAGTTAAAATAGTTTTCATTTGCGCTGTAACGCTTGACGCTACAACGCTGCAAACCTTAAGATACCTGTCATGGATAAGCTTATTATCAGAGGCGGAAAACAGCTTAAAGGAGAAGTATCGATAAGCGGGGCTAAAAACGCGGCGCTTCCCATAATGACTTCATCTATTTTGGCGTCCGGGGAAAACACTATCACAAGAATACCGGATCTGATGGACGTCAGGACAATGGGGAGACTTCTGTCCAACATGGGAGCGCGTTATTCTTACAACCAAGGCATTGTAGAAATCGACACTTCTTCTATAAACAAATTCGAGGCCCCTTACGAGTTGGTGAAGACCATGCGCGCATCGGTTCTCGTGCTCTGTCCGCTTGTTGCGAGATTCGGAAGGGCAAAGGTCTCTCTGCCCGGCGGATGCGCCATCGGAGCAAGGCCCATAAACCTTCACCTCATGGGTCTCGAAAAAATGGGCGCAAAGATCAGGCTCGAATCGGGCTACGTCATCGCAAAGGCAAACCGCTTAAAAGGCGCGTCCATCTACTTAGACACCGTTACGGTAACAGGCACCGAAAACCTTATGATGGCAGCGGTTTTAGCAAAAGGCACGACAATTCTCGAAAACGCGGCGAGGGAACCGGAAGTAATCGATCTCGCAAACTGTCTTATTTCGATGGGCGCCAGGATAAAAGGCGCGGGCGAAAGCGTTATCGAAATAGAGGGGGTAGACGAACTCAAGCCGCTGAAAAATTACGCAATAATCCCGGACAGGATAGAGACGGGAACATTCATGAGCATAGCCGGAATAACCGGAGGCGATCTGATTCTGAAAGACTGCAGGCCCGAACATCTCGACGCTGCAATGATGAAGCTGAAAGATACGGGAGTTATATTCAAAGAAACAAAAAGGGGACTAAGGGTAATAGGCCCGCAAAACCTTATTGCTAAAGACGTAAAGACAATACCCTATCCCGGATTCCCGACAGACATGCAGGCGCAGTTCATGGCGATGATGACGATAGCTAAAGGCACGAGCGTTATAAAAGAAACCATATTCGAAAACAGATTTATGCACGTGGCGGAACTCAAAAGAATGGGAGCGGATATAAGCATAGACGGCGGAACAGCTACCGTAAAAGGCGTTGAGAAACTGAAAGGCGCCCCTGTCATGGCAACCGACCTGCGGGCGTCCGCGTCTCTTATAGTCGCCGCGTTACGCGCCGAAGGAGAGACCACAATACACAGAATATACCACCTCGACCGGGGATATGAAAAAATGGACGAAAAGCTCAAAAAACTCGGGGCGGATATAGAGAGAGTAAAAGGCTGACAAGGTCATTGAAGCAGACCTGCAATATGTCTTGACTGCGAATTCATTTCTTGACAAAATCCTTATATCCGCTAAACTTATGATATAAATCATAGCGCACAATTACACTCTCGTATAATAATAACGTCGATTCTTCAAGGAGGGGATTGGGAAGCGCTGATAATCAGCGCTTGTTTTCAGTAAACAACAATCTTAGGGAGGTGTGTATGAGCAACAAGGCAGCACGGAATCTCTTCGTCTTCGGCAGTCTCTTCTTCTTCCTCATTTTCATCGTTCTTACCTTAGATACGATGGGGAAGCTCGATAAAAGGGCTCCGGAGATCACCGAAGAGGTAAATGCAGGCAAGATGGCGTGGCATAAATACGATTGCATCGGATGCCATACAATCTTTGGCAACGGGTCTTATTTTGCGCCCGATATGACAAAGGTGGCCGAAAAGAAACCGAAGGGATACCTCAAACAGTTTTTGATGGACCCGAAGTCCGTCAATCCCAGGGCAGCCATGCCAAAGTTCGGCATTACTTCGGATGAAGCGGACAAACTGATAGCCTTTTTAGAGTGGATATCAAAGGTCGATACCAACGGGTGGCCGCCAAAACCGATATTAGCCGGCGCAGTGGGAGCCGCAGTAAAAGAACTTACCGAAGGGCAAAAGGTCTATCAATCCCTCGGATGTTCGAACTGCCACATGATCAGCGGCATAGGCGGTACAACAGGGCCTGACCTCACTAATGTCGGAAGCAAGAAAGACAGGGTATGGCTTTTAGGCCATTTTAAGGATCCGAAGGCGTATGCGCCCAATTCCGCTATGCCTGCGTTTGGACATTTGAGCGAAAAAGATTTGAATGATCTAACAGATTACATGATTGCCCTTAAATAGGAGGAGGTGTAAATGACTATAAAACATGAAAGCCAAAAGATAGCACAGAACTTTTATACCTTTGCTGTGCTTTTATTTCTGGTTCAGGTAGTAGTAGGCATAATAGCTGCATTGCAGTTTATGTGGCCTGACTTCTTTATACTGAACTTCAACATTATAAGGTCGCTTCACATAAATGCACTGGTTGTATGGCTCCTTGTAGGAATGATGGGAGCGACGTATTACGTTGT
>JACREW010000111.1 GCA_016212685.1 Nitrospirota bacterium | reverse complement strand
CCGACATGGAATTAAATCCCCTTGCGAGGTCTCCTATTTCATCTCCTGAAGAGACATCGATCCTATAGTCAAGATTGCCGGAACCTATCTCCTTTGCGCCTCCGGAGAGAAGGCTTATGGGCTTTGTGAGTGTCTTTGAAAGTAAAACAGCGCTGACGGCTGCTGCTATTATGGTGATGAGGCCGACCGCAAGCATAACCTTTTTCTGTTGAATCACAGGGGCAAGGACTTTATCCCTGTCGGCAACGGTTGCCATAAGCCAGCCCCTTTCCTGCGAGGCATATGGAGAGTAATATACAAGTGCGATCAGGTCTTTTGATGAAGATAGATTATGGACAGCGCCTTCATCTTTATTCATCAATTTTACCGTCTCCGGATAATCCTTAAAGAAATTACTTCCCATCCCCGTTTGATTTAGAAAACATATGCCTGCATCAGGATGATAAAGATATATCCCATGACGCTCAGGGTCGAGGAGGTTTTTCTCCGCAAGAAAGGAATAACCGTAGTTTTTTCCTATGGTGTTGTTTACTATCTCTCCGATCCTCTGCCCCCAGATATTTATGAGCAAGATCCCCGATAACACATTGTCAAGATAAATGGGGGCGGCAATCCTTATCATCGGCGGGCAGAATTGATTGTTGTCAATACCCAGTTCAAAGCTGGACATCCAGACCTCTCCCTTTTTCAGTCCCATCATCTCGGCAAAAAAATGCTTTTCAAAAAGGGAACCGACAGATATAACCGGCAATTCCGGATGCGCTCTGGTTTTATCCATGATTTTCAGTTCCTTCACCTTAACAAGCACCTGCCCCTTTGTATCCACCACCCTTATGGCCTGAACCGCCTTTCTGTTTTTTTGGTATTGGAGGAAAAAGTGTTCTATTAATTTTCGATTCCTTTCAAAATCACCATAGGTTCCGTTTTTTAGAGAACTGAATATATCCCTTAACAACGGCAATTCGGCAACGGCTCTAACTTCATCCTTCTGGTCCTGCAGGAAGTTATTCACGTCTTCCGAGGAACGTTTGAGAGACAGCCTCAGCTCTTCTTCAACCTTGCCGGCGAGGGCTCGGCTGCTTACTATATAACCCAAAATGAATACCGTGGCAGTCGATAAAGTGGTTAAACTTAAAAATAATATAAGGAGCTTCTGCCTGATCTTCAACCGCATAAAATTAACATACATCAGCCTGTCAGTAATTTGCAATTTAGCCTTTAAAAATTTTTGAAGAAAAATTCTTTCAAACAGACTAAAATAATATTCATCATGATTCCTTTTAAAGACGATAATCCGACACAGACCTTTCCCTTTGTTACAATCGGACTGATTGTTATAAACTGCATTGTATTCGTATGGGAACTCTCATCACCTACAGGCATTCAAAAAATAGCCTATTTTTACGGAGCAATACCTCATAATTTAATCTCCTTTGAAAGCGCCCAGCCGGTTCCGGTTGCGGCAACCGTATTCACATCGATGTTTTTGCACGGCGGGTTTTTCCACCTCGCGGGCAATATGCTTTATCTCTGGATATTCGGCAACAATATCGAAGACTCGGTCGGACATTTTAAGTTTTTTATATTCTACCTATTATCTGGCGTCATAGCCGCTTACAGCCACGCGCTTACGGACGCCCATGCCGTCATCCCCATGATAGGCGCGAGCGGGGCCGTGTCGGGAATCTTAGGGGCGTATATTCTCTTATTTCCCCATGCGCGGGTTTCTACGCTCCTGTTTTTCGGATTTTTCTGGCAGATTGTCAGGATTCCGGCAGTGTTTGTAATCGGCTTCTGGATAGTGATACAGGTCATCAACGGCCTCCTCAGCAAGGGCCTGCTGAATCAGGGCGGAGTAGCATGGTTCGCCCACATAGGCGGATTTCTTGCAGGGCTTCTCACTATTAAACTATGGCTTCCGCGTAAAGGGTACAAAAAAATTTATCATTAATCTGAAAATCGTCGAAAATAGATAAAAAAGCGTAAAAATCTAAGATAATAGCTATTATTTCCCCTTAATCTCCCTTGCTACAATGCGCCATTACCGGATATATTAGCACTCGTCTGATGAGAGTGCTAACAAAATTAGACCGGTGATTTCAGGTTTATGTTTTAAATCTGAAATCAAAAAACCAAAAATCAAAACCAATTAAGGAGGTATCTGTATGAAGATCAGACCGCTCAAGGACAGGGTAGTAGTGACGTATTCCGAAGAAGCTATGGAAAAGACCGCCGGCGGCATCTACGTGCCCGACGTGGCAAAGGAGAAGCCGCAGAAGGGAACCGTGGAGGCAGTAGGCTCTGAGGTCAAAGAGGTGAAGAAGGGCAACACAGTGCTCTTCGACAAGTATTCGGGTTCCAAGATCAAGCTCGACGACACTGAATACCTGATAGTCAAAGAAGAAGACCTACTGGGAATCATCGAATAAGAATAATAAGAAATAAGGAGGAAAGCATATGGCAGCAAAACAGCTTTTGTTTGATGAGGCGGCACGGCAGTCGATTTTAAGGGGCGTAAATATTTTAACCGACGCGGTTAAGGCAACCCTCGGCCCCAGGGGCAGAAACGTCATAATAGACAGGAAGTTCGGCGCGCCGAACATCACAAAGGACGGCGTAACCGTCGCAAAGGAAATAGAGCTCAAAGACCCTTATGAAAACATGGGCGCGCAGCTTTTGAGAGAGGTAGCGTCAAAGACCTCCGACGTGGCAGGAGACGGAACGACAACCGCAACAGTCCTCGCATACTCCATTTACAAAGAAGGCATGAAGCATGTTACCGCAGGCGCCAATGCCATCGACCTTAAAAGGGGAATCGACAAGGCGGTTGAAGCAGTAATAGACGAATTAAAGAAAATGTCCAAGCCTGTGGCTGAGAAGAAGGAGATAGCGCAGGTCGGAACCATATCCGCAAACAATGACCCGTCAATCGGAGAGCTCATCGCAGAGGCAATGGACAAGGTCGGCAAAGACGGCGTAATCACCGTTGAAGAGGCAAAGAGCATGGCCACCACCCTCGATGTGGTCGAGGGCATGCAGTTCGACAGGGGCTATGTTTCGCCGTATTTTATAACTGACCCGGACAGGATGGAGTGCGTGCTCGACAGCGCGTTCATTCTCATCCACGACAAAAAAATATCGAGCATGAAAGACATGCTTCCCATCCTCGAACAGATAGCAAAGATGGGTAAGCCGCTTGTAATAATAGCAGAGGAAGTGGAAGGCGAGGCCCTCGCAACGCTGGTCGTTAATAAGCTCCGCGGCACGCTTCAGGTCTGCGCGGTTAAGGCGCCCGGCTTCGGAGACAGGAGAAAGGCTATGATGGAGGATATCGCAATCCTCACCGGCGGCACCGTAATATCCGAAGACATCGGACTCAAGCTCGAAAACGTGAAGATCAACGACCTCGGAAGGGCGAGGAAGATAACGGTGGACAAAGACAATACCACCATAGTCGAGGGCGCGGGAGACCACGCCCAGATTCAGGGCAGGGTAAAACAGCTAAAGGCACAGGTTGAGGAGACCACTTCCGATTATGACAGGGAGAAACTTCAGGAAAGGCTCGCAAAGCTCGTCGGCGGAGTTGCTGTAATAAATGTAGGCGCGGCAACCGAGTCGGAGATGAAGGAGAAAAAGGCGAGGGTGGAAGACGCCCTCCATGCAACAAGGGCTGCTGTCGAAGAAGGCATAGTCACGGGCGGAGGAGTTGCGCTCATCAGGTGCATCAAGTCCCTCGACAAGGTAAAATTAGACCACGACCAGCAGATCGGCGTGAGCATAGTCAGGAGAGCGCTCGAAGAGCCTATAAGACAGATTGTGGCAAACGCCGGCATGGAAGGCTCAATAGTAGTCGAGAAAGTAAAGGAGTCAAAAGATGCCGGATTTGGCTATGATGCATATAAGGAAGAATACACCGACATGCTCAAGGCCGGTATCATCGACCCCACAAAGGTCACAAGGACGGCGCTTCAAAACGCTGCGTCCGTTGCAGGCCTCATGCTCACCACAGAGGTTATGATTGCGGATCTGCCTGAAGAAGACAGGAAGATGATGCCTCCGATGCCCGGCGGCGGAATGGAAGGAATGTACTAAAAATCATTTGAAGGAAGACACGGCCGGAGCCGTGTCTTCCTTCTTTATTTATCCACATAACATATCACGCTTTCCCTGAGAGTAATTTCACTATGTCAATCCAAAATGGTATCCTAAATATTATGAGATTCATGAAACCAAATTTAAAAATAATCGCGGTTGCGACATCGTTTCTTGTTGCGGCCTACATAGGCATTCAGCTCTTTGTGCCGGCAAATATCGGCAGCACTCAGGTGGAGGTAGAAATACCCGAGGGGTCGAGCTATAAACAGGCTCTAAGCATACTCGCCAAGAACAACCTGATACGCGACAGAAATATGTTCGTAGTCCTCGGAAAAATAACCGGACTTCAGAAAAAAATAAGGGCGGGCTATTATGTGTTCTGGGGCAATATGAGCCCGCTTCAGGTATTCAAAAGGCTCAGCAGCGGCAAGATAATAGAGTATGAAATAACCGTCGTTGAAGGAGACAGCCTCCTTGAAATAAGCAAAAAATTAACTTTAAACAAAATTATGCCTTTAGAGAACTTCAAGACCTTTGCAACGGACAGGGGGTTTCTCGACTCTCTCAATATTGCCGGGCCGAGCCTCGAAGGTTATCTTTACCCGCAAACGTACAAATTCCCTAAAGGCGCAAAGCCCGCTGCCGTATTAAAACTTATGGTCAATAAGCTGAGAGAGGAATTCAACAGCGAGTTGCAGGACATGGCCAAAAAAATAGGCTGGAGCGAAAACCAAGTTTTGGCACTTGCGTCAATTATCGAGCGGGAGGCGAAAACGGATGAGGAAAGGCCGGTTATATCGGCGGTTTATCATAACAGACTAAAGAAAGGGATGCCCCTTCAGGCCGATCCGACGGCTATTTACGGAATAAAAAGCAATAAACGGAAGATAACAAAGGACGACCTTAGAAAAAAGACGTTTTATAATACCTATGTAATAAAGGGCCTGCCGCCCGGCCCCATAGCGTCGCCGAGCATAAAATCCATAAAAGCGGCGCTGTATCCGGCAAACGTGCCTTATCTTTATTTCGTCTCGAAGAACGACGGCACGCACTATTTTTCCAAAACATTATCGGAACATAATGCGGCTGTAAAGAGGCTCAGGGCTTTGCAGGCGGCGAGCTTAAAAAATAATGATGAGCTTTCCGCAAACACTGTTTCAGAAGACAAAGAAGGATAAAGCCGGTGATTGAAAGAAAGAAAACAAGGCAGATCCATGTGGGAAACGTTGCCGTAGGCGGCGGGAATCCTATATCCGTCCAGTCGATGACAAAGACCGACACGAGAGACGTGAATGCGACCGTGAATCAAATCATAGCGCTTGAATCAGCAGGCTGTGAGATAATAAGGCTTGCGGTTCCGGACATGGCTGCCGCACAAGCCCTCGGAAAGATTAAATCTCAAATCTCAAATCTCAAATCTCAAATTCCCATGATTGCCGACATACATTTCGACTGGCGTCTTGCCCTCGAGGCAATAAAACAGGGAGTTGACGGATTAAGGCTGAATCCCGGAAACATAGGCGCAGAATGGAAGGTAAAGGAAGTGGTCGTGGCCGCAAAAGAAAAAAATATTCCGATAAGAATAGGCGTAAACGCGGGCTCTTTGGAAAAAGAACTCCTCGATAAATACGGGCATCCTACGCCTGAAGCCCTCGTTGAAAGCGCCGAAGGGCACATCAAAATCCTCGAAAATCTCGATTTCCATAACATCAAGGTTTCCCTGAAAGCATCAAACGTAATGAGGACAGTTGATGCTTACAGGCTGTTTTCTAAAAAACACGATTATCCGCTTCATATAGGCATCTCAGAGGCAGGGCCTCCGTTCACCGGAATGATAAAAAGCGCGGTCGGGCTTGGAATGCTGCTCTCAGACGGCATAGGAGATACGATGAGGGTTTCGCTCACCGCAGAGCCGGAAGAAGAGATAAGAGTAGCTTACGAGATACTGAAGTCCCTCGGAATAAGGCGGAGGGGGCCTGAACTAATCTCCTGCCCCACATGCGGAAGATGTCAGGTCGATCTAAGACCCCTCGCGCAGAAAGTAGAGGATATTCTTAAAAATGTGAGCAAGCCTATCAGCGTCGCCGTCATGGGATGCGTGGTAAACGGCCCCGGCGAGGCAAGAGAAGCGGACTTCGGCATAGCAGGGGGCAAAGGCATGGGACTCGTATTCAAAAAAGGCGAGGTAGTAAAAAAGGTTAAGGAAGAGGAATTATTAGCCGCATTGATTGAACTGATAAATGAGTAGGCCGTAAAAAAAACGCTGAAACTCAGCGGGAACGGCTTGCAAGCCGTGATCCGGCAGAGCGTTTTAATACGCCGGACTTGGTTGTTTTTTGACGTCTTGTAATATCCAATATTGCTTCAGGATGTTCGGCAGCAACCCTTAACAGCACACGCGACGGCCCTTCAGGGCTGCGTCTCCCCTGCTCCCAGTTGCGGAGCGTGGCAACGCTTATTCCCATAAGAGAGGCGAATTTGTCCTGAGACAGACCGTATTGTTCGCGTATTTTCTTCACCTCCGATTCGGGAAACTCAATGCTTCGAGATGGCTTCATTTTGCCCTTCATAATAACAGCGCCCTGCTTAACGCTTTCAAGCAACTCTTCAAACAATTCCTTTTTCATAGATACTCCTTTTCTATAATCTTTTTCAGTTGTCTTAGTTGATCTGTTGTTAAATCGTCCTGTTCGCCCTTTGGGTAGGCAAAAAGCATAAGAACAATTTCCTGCGATACGAACCAATAATAAATTGCCCTAATGCCTCCTCTCTTCCCATGCCCTCCGGCAGACCACCGAAGTTTTCTAATCCCGCCGCTTCCCGGTATTATTTTTCCGGCATCCGGTCTATTGACCAAATGAGTCTGCAAAAGCCGATATTCTTCATTGGGTATCAATTCCTGAATTCTTTTTGTGAATATCGGGGTCTCGATAATGACCATAGTTTATTATACGCCATTGGCGTAGATAAGGCAAGGCGGATCACGATCATATTGCGCGATCCCATGCAGTGAGCTGTTAAATATTTCTTTTATTCCTAAGTTTCTTGTCTATGTCTTGCATAAAAATATCTACCGTACTTAAATTGGAACTTTCCCTGATATTCTAAATCTGATCATTTCTATAAAATATTTGACACGAGTTAGAATTTTACCATCTGCTGACTGCACATAAATACGACACTCTCTTCCGCGAGTGGGCTTAAAAACATATGTCATATACCAAAGGAATGGACGTTCATCGTCATCAACTCTGCAGATTGCATTAAATGTTTTAGGAACATGAGGGGAAAGACTACGGTCTGGTGATTGTATGGTATATTTATAAAATCGTTTTACATTGTCGTATTTAGTCATAACGCGAGGGATAAATCCTTTTAAACTGACAATGGGTTTTAAAGATGTAGGAGTGTTTCCGAGATTTTCTACCTCAAGCCGAATGCACGCATGTTCCGATTGCCTATTGAATAATCCAAGGTCAATTATTCTTACCTGCAATCTAATTCTGTTTCTATAAAGACTAATCCAATATCCAATTCCACCTGAACCGCCTAATAAGGCTAATATTCTCAGAGGGTCTTTTTGAAAATAACTGACGATGTCATTTATCCAGTCCATATTCAATATTTAATTATGCCTTTCCCAGCGCCACAGGGATTTCTGTTGCTGAAATAAAAGCCCTTTATGCCCGATACAGTATATTTATATTCATAACATCGTGCATCAACTAAAATAGTAACGATCTCGTTTTCAAATATTACCCAGACATTGCCGTAATTTAAATCTGCCCCACTTCGAGAGCGTGGAGTTCCGACCAATTTTAACACCTCATCTTGTGTCATGCCGATTTCAATATTTTGTACCGCCACTGTAGTTTTCTGTTTTATATCTGCTTTTACTTTCTCCAATGCGGATAGTTTGTTGAAGGTTTCTTCTCTTTCAAGGCGGGCTTTTTCTATTGATGCCCAGTCCGATGTTTTACTCAGTTTATCTTGTAGCTCACGTATTTGTTTTTCGAGGTTTTTATAGTCATCTGCCATTTTGCTGTATTTGTTTGCCAAATCTTTGTCTTTATGAATTTCAAGCATCTTAGATGCTAAGAAAGACGTGTCAACATTTGCTTTAATTTTCATGCGAATTACAGTGCTCTGACCGTTAAAAGATGTTTGTTCCGAAACGATTTCAGTCTTAATAAGTCCTGCGGTATATGATTTTATTTCGTCTCTGGTTAGATTGAAGTTAATAACATCTGTGCTGCTCTCAACATATGTGCCGACCCGTTCTAAGACCTTTCTTTTGGCCTCAAGGAAACATAGCCTTTTTGCATCGATCTTTGCATCGTTATCCCCCATGACATACTCACAAGATTCCTCGATAGTTTTAATTTCTGCGAATGAATTTCCCATAGGAATAATAAAGCCGGCAATAATAATCATAAGCCATATAAGCTTTCCCATTGCACCTCCTCCTTATAGCAGATATGTGTTTTATTGGGGCTTCTATTTTCTGAATTTTTTGCGTGTAACTATTTTTTCAAATACTTCCTTTGCGGGGATTGCGGCAAGTTCTCCGCGCTCGTAGGCGTCTATGCGGCTCTCTGCCTCTTGCGCCCATAGTTCGTCGATAGCCTTACGCTCGAAAAATTCAAAACTGGATAAAAGTTTTTCTACGATCTCGGCGCGCTCAATCGGCGACAAATCAAGCGCTTCGGCAAGCACCTGTTCACTCTGACGGGACATATGCACCTCCCTCTTTAAAGCATTATTCATAGGATAGCATATTACATCCTTGCTTTAAAATCATTTGGAAGTGTAACGCCAACATGATAATGTCCTATACTGCCAATTTAGAAATGTCCTATAGAGAGACTGTTAAACTGTCTGATTTAAGAGGAGGACAGGATGGCAGGAAAGGACATAATCATGGCAACACAGAAGGATTTAAAGAGGCT
>JACREW010000108.1 GCA_016212685.1 Nitrospirota bacterium | reverse complement strand
GAAATCCTGACCGCCGACAATAAGGCGAAGACCGCGCTCTTTGAGCGGTCTGTGGTGGCGAAAAAAGGCGAGATGACATTGTTTGCCGATAAGATGCTTGTGTATTATTCGGAAGAGAAAGGCAGCAGCAATATAAAGAAGATCGACGCGGAAGGCAATGTCAAGCTTATAAAAGGGGAGCGTGTCGTGACTTCTAAGTTTGCTGTATATTTCGCCGAGCCGGAGGAAAAGATCATATTCACCGGGGAGCCGCGCGCGACTGAAGGAGAGAACGTTGTCACCGGCACAAAGATGACCTTTTTCATGAAGGACGACCGTTCTTTAGTCGAAAACAGCAAGGTATTGATGATCAATAAAGGTCAAGGGGCGGGCGGTAAAGGACAAGGTTCTGATAAGCAGTAACCCTTTCAGCATACCCCTGATTACAAGAATCTACTATGAATCATGCCCTTGAAATAAAAGATTTGTCCAAGGCTTACGGCAAACGGTACGTGGTGAAGAATGTCGATATTTCGGTCAAAACAGGCGAGATTGTCGGACTCCTCGGACCCAACGGCGCAGGCAAAACCACGACGTTTTATATGGTAGTCGGCATGATAATGCCGGAGAGCGGGGATATCACCCTTGACGGCGCGGATATAAAGAGGCTTACCATGTATCTGAGGGCGGCTAAGGGAATAGGCTATCTGCCGCAAGAGCCGTCCATATTCAGGAAGTTGACCGTAAGGGAGAACCTCAGGGCTGTTTTGGAGATTAAACAAAAGGGGCAGGGCAATAAAAATAATTCCTCGATAGAGGACGACGTGGAAAGGCTGCTGGAAGAATTCAATTTAAAGAATTTTGCGGACAGGGACGGATACAGGCTTTCAGGCGGAGAAAGAAGGCGCGCGGAGATCGCGCGTGCAATAGCATTAAACCCGCTGTTTATGCTTTTTGACGAGCCGTTTGCAGGGATCGATCCTATCGCCATAATAGAACTAAAGAAGATGCTCGGTTATCTCAAATCGAAAGGACTCGGCATCCTGATAACGGATCACAATGTGAGGGAGACGCTCTCAGTAACCGACAGGGCATATATCATAAGCAACGGGCAGGTGCTCGCGGAAGGCACGCCGGACAACCTTGTGAATAATGCTGCCGTCAAAGAGGCATATTTGGGGGAGGAGTTTAGACTGTAATGGCATTAGAGACCAGGCTTGATCTAAGACTATCGCAGAAGCTTATTCTTACGCCGCAGCTTCAGCAGGCTATTAAGCTTTTGCAGATGCCGCAACTCGAACTCGCCCAGACATTGAATCTGGAGCTTATCGAGAATCCGTTTCTTGAAGAGGTAACGGAAGAGCCGGAGACGGAAGAATATTCCGCCGAAGAGCCGGAGATTCCGGCTCCGAGCGATGATACGGAATTGCCCCTCGAAAGCCTTATAACCTTCAGAATAGATGAATATTTTGATGAGAGGAGCAGCGACGGCAGGGATTTGGGATATTTTTCGTCCGGGGTTGAAGAACAGCCGTCACACGAACTTTTTTACGCTAAAAAACCGGATTTATACGACCACCTGCTCTGGCAGTTGAGGCTGAGCGCTGCCGACGATGAGGTGAGAAGGATTGCCGAGATAGTAATCGGGAATATCGACGATGACGGCTATTTACGGGCTACGGCGGATGAACTTGCCGGCGCGGCCGGCGCGGATATCGATATTACCGGAGCGGCAGTTTCTCTTGTCCACAGCTTCGATCCCCCGGGTGTAGGGGCGCGGGATTTGAAGGAATGCCTGCTTTTGCAGATAAATGCCCTGAACCTGGGCGGAACACTCGTCCAGAAGATTGTAGAGAATAACATTGAGGACCTTCAGAAGAAGAGATACTCCAATATAGCGAAGCAGTATAATTCGCCGATGGACGACATAATAACCGCGGTAAAGATAATAGAGGGCCTTGAGCCGCGGCCGGCCGTTAATTTTTCGAGCGCCGAGACCAATTATATAGTTCCGGATGTGTTTATAGACAAGACGGACGAAGGATACCGGATAATACTGAATGAGGACGGGATGCCGAGATTGAGGCTTAACGGCGCTTACAGAAAGCTTCTTTTGAAAAAAGAGACGCTTACGAAAGAAGAGCGGGATTTTTTAAGGGAGAAGCTGAGGCTTGCCACCGAGCTGATAAAGAGCCTCGATCAACGGAACAGGACCATATATAAAGTATCGGAGAGCATCCTTAAATTCCAGATGGAATTTTTCGAAGCAGGGGTGCAGGATCTAAGGCCTCTTAATCTCAAGGATGTGGCGGAAGACATAAACATGCACGAAAGCACTATAAGCAGAGTAACATCCAATAAGTTTCTTGCCTGCAATCACGGCGTTTTCGGTTTCAGGTTCTTTTTCAGCAGCGCGATACAATCGGATTCCGGCGAGGTCTCTTCCACCTCTGTGAAGGATTTGATTAAAAAGATAGTGGGCGGGGAAGATGCTCAAAAGCCGATGAGCGATCAAATGATAACCGATAAGTTAAAGGGACAGAACATTAATATCGCACGCAGGACCGTAGCAAAATATCGGGAGGAACTGAAGATACCCCCCCAAAACCAGAGAAAGAGATACGAATGAGGAGTCAACTATAAAGAAT
>JACREW010000110.1 GCA_016212685.1 Nitrospirota bacterium | reverse complement strand
CCCATTTAATGATTAAACGCATCCCCTCTGAAAACACGCAGGATAGAGAGGACTTAAAGGTTATAATAGATCAGGCGGAACGGTGTTCGAGGATCGTTAGGGGGCTGCTCGGCTTTTCGAGAAAAACGGCCTCGGAAAAGTCCAAGGTCGATATCAACATATTGCTCGAAAGCACATTATCTATGGTCAGGAATCAGGCGAAATTCCATAATATCGCCTTTGACGTGAGACTCGAGAAAGGCGTTCCGGAAGTAACGGCAGACCCCAACCAGATCCAGCAGGTGTTTCTGAACCTATTGATAAACTCGGCTGATGCTATGGAAGAAAGAGGCCGGGTAACAATCGCGTCACGGATGGTAAGGGACAACAGCGACAAGTTCATAGAACTCGAATTCACCGATACGGGTCCGGGCATTCCTGAAAACATGCTGGGCAGGATATTCGAACCGTTTTTCACTACCAAGCCTGCAGGCAAGGGCACAGGGCTCGGCCTTTCGGTGAGTTACGGGATCATCAAAAAACATGGGGGCCAGATATTCGTAAAAAGCGAACCGGCAGAAGGGGCGAGTTTTTTTATACGGCTGCCGATAGAGGAAGGGGATTAAGGATTGATGCATATCACGGATTCAATAGAGGGGTTCTTTCAACTGATGGGCGGGGATTTCACAAATGCGGGCTCCGCCTCCGGCGAATTGAAGTCAACGCTCACAAAACTCGGCGTTTCGCAGGACGTGATAAGAAGGGCTGCCATTGCCGCATTCGAGGCGGAGATGAATGTAATAATACATGCCGTGGCGGGAACAATGCATTATTCGATCGGCAGCGAGGAATTGAAGATAACCCTTACGGATATGGGGCCCGGCATAGAGGACATCGAGCTTGCTATGCGGGAAGGATACTCAACAGCGCCTGACTGGGTAAGGGAAATGGGATGGGGCGCGGGAATGGGGCTTCCTAACATAAAGAGGAATTCCGACAACTTGAAGATAGATTCGGTGGTCGGCGAAGGGACAACCCTCGAAATCATAATATCCATAAGAATAATAGCTATAAGAAAGGACTAAACATGCTGAAGGTTACTGACATTGCCGGGGGGCTGGGGCTCGATATAAGGGTAAGCGGAGACATGCACAGGGAGGCGGCGGGATGTTATATCAGCGACCTCCTGTCCGATGTGATGGCACACGGCAAGGAAGGGGATATATGGATAACGCTTCAAACCCATCCGAATATCGTGGCGGTTGCCGTTATAAAAGGTCTCTCCGGCATAATCATAACGAACGGCAGGTCTCCCGAGCCCGACACTGTTAGAAAAGCCGAGTCTGAAAATATAACCATCCTGACCACTAACAGGACAACATTCGAGACAGCGGGGTTGCTTTATAATATGCTTATGGCTCACGGCTCATAGCTCAAATTGGCTCATAGCTGATGGCTGATGGCTCATAGTAATGAGCTATGAACTATGAGCTATAAGCGATTTATTGCGGATTTGCATATCCACACCTGTCTGTCGCCGTGCGCCGAACTGGATATGACCCCCCGCAGGATAATAGCTACAGCGTTAAAAAGAGGCGTCGATATAATAGCCGTATCGGATCATAATTCGGCTGAGAATGCGGAGATTGCAGTGCGGATAGCGGAAGATAGAGGAATAACGGTTTTGCCCGCAATGGAGATTACGTCTTACGAAGAGGCCCATGTAGTCGCCCTTTTCGACACAATCGAAAAAATCGCCGCCTTTCAGGAAGTCGTTTACAAAAACCTGCCGGACGGCGCGAACGATGAAAGGCTGAGGGCCTACCAATTGGTGGTTAACGAAAAGGACGAGATATTAAGTTTCAATAAAAGGCTGCTTTTCAATGCAACCCTTTTCTCTCTCAAAGACCTCGTGGATGCGATTCACTCCCACGGCGGGCTTGCTGTTGCGAGCCATATAGACAGGGAGTTTTTTAGCGTCATATCTCAGTTCGGATTTATTCCTGAGGGCATACAATTCGACGCCCTTGAAATCTCATACAATACAAAGAGGGCTAAGGCCGATGCCATGTTCGGCGCGTACAGGTCTTCCTCCTGGATAACATCGTCTGACGCTCACCACCTTGACGACATAGGCAGAAGGACAACCGCATTTTTTTTAGAGGAGGCATCATTTGAGGAAATAGCACGGGCATTCAAAGGTGAAAGAAGAATCGAATGGAGCGATGGAGTGATGGAGTAATGGAAGACCTGTCGCTGCACATACTCGATATTGCTGAAAACTCTATAGACGCCGGCGCAAGCAGAGTTGAGATAAGAATAACCGTCATCGTTACTGATGATAGGCTTACGCTGACAATAAGCGACAATGGAAAAGGGATGGACGCAGAGACGATTGAAATGGTTAAAGACCCGTTTTTCAGCACAAAGCCCGTGAGAAAAAAGAAGTTCGGCCTCGGCATACCTCTCCTTGCGCAGGCAGCAGAGGAGTGCAACGGCGCATTCCTGATAGAATCTCACCCGGGCAGGGGAACTGTTATCACGGCGGCGTTTCAGAACAGCCATATAGACAGAAAGCCGCTCGGCGATATAGGCGCTACTATGGCGGTTCTGATAGGCGGGCATCCGTATATGGATTTTTTACTCTCTTGCGAGAGAGACGGTTTTTCATATAAACTCGACACCTCAGAACTGAAAAAAGAACTTCAAGGCGTGCCGGTTAATCTGCCGGATGTTTTAAAATTGATAAAGGAAGATATTAATAGCGCCTTGAAAGGAGAAATTTACAATAGCGGGGAGGCATAAATGTCGAAGGCAAGGATACTCGTAATCGATGATGAAGAGATCGTAAGAATAAGCTGTGAGAGGACGCTTGTTCCGGAGGAATACGAGATTGATACCGCTGCTTCGGGCAAAGAAGGACTTGAACGTTTCGAACAGGGGGAATATGATCTTGTGCTTATAGACCTTAAGATGCCCGGCATGAACGGCATCGAGGTCCTTGTGAACATCAAAAAACAACGCCCTGAACAGAGAGTCATGATAATGACCGGTTACGATACGGTAGAGCATATCGTTGAAGCCATATCATCGGGCGCAGCCCATTATCTCGAAAAACCCTTTACGCCTGATACATTAATCGAGAGGATCAACGAGGTGCTCGGCATAGGAACATAACGATGACTTCGATCAATCCCGCAATACTTATAGTTGACGATGAAGAGATTGTAAGGAGCAGTTGTGTAAGAATCCTTTCGCCGGCAGGCTATACCCTCGAGACCGCAAAAAACGCCGGCGATGCTTTTAAAAAACTAAGCGACAAAACATTTGATCTGGTGCTCACGGACCTCGTCATGCCTGATGTAACAGGAATGGACCTGCTCAAAAAGATAAAAGAGGATTGGCCCGAAACAGAGGTGATAATCATTACCGGCTACGGCGAGGTCAAGACAGCAGTGGATGCCCTGAAATACGGCGCATACGATTATATAGAAAAACCCTTTACCCCGGATGCGCTGCTGAATGCGGTCGGCAGGTGCCTCGAAAAGAAAAATCTTTTAACGGAAAACATACGACTCAGACAGGAGATACATGCCCTTTACAGCCTCGACAACATCATAGGCGCATCCAAGGGGATGCAGAAGGTATTCAAGCTAATGGCTACTGTAGCGTCAACGGGAAGCACCGTGCTGATAACAGGCGAAAGCGGCACCGGAAAGGAGCTTGTAGCGCGGGGCATACATTACAACAGCGCCCGGAGAGAACAGCCTTTTGTAGTGGTCGACTGCGGTACAATATCCGAAAATCTTATGGAATCGGAGCTTTTCAGTCACGCGAAAGGCGCGTTTACCGGCGCGGTTTCAACAGAAAAAGGAATGCTCGAAACAGCCAACGGAGGGACTGTTTTTCTCGACGAAATAAGCAATTTACCGCTCCCGATGCAGGCAAAGCTCCTGAGGGCATTGCAGGAAAAGGAATTCAGGTCGGTCGGCGGCAGAAAGACGGTTAAAATCGACATCCGGTTTATTGCGGCAACAAACAGGGATTTGTCGGAGATGGTAAAAGAAGGCGCATTCAGGGAGGATTTTTTTTACAGGCTGAACGTGTTCCCCATCACCATACCGCCTCTCAGGGACAGAAAAGAAGACATCCCCGCGCTTGCTTACCATTTCCTGCACAAATACGGCAAGGAAACAGGCAGAGATGTCCCCCATATCTCGGCGGAGGCTATGCGCCAAGTGATAGCCCACGACTGGCCCGGCAATGTGAGGGAACTCGAGAATGTGATTCACCGGGCGGTCATAGTCTGCGAAGGCGGAACGCTTAAGCCGGAACATATAATAACGCCTTTGGAAGAGGATGTGGATATCCCGGCAACGCTAAAAGAGCTGAAAAAAAAGAAAAAGGATTTAAGGAATAAGTCAATCGAGGAGATCGAGAGAAATTTTCTGCTCACGGCTTTGAAGCGGAATAACTGGAATATTACGAAGGCTGCGGCGGAGGTCGGGATGCAGCGGACGAATTTTCATGCCCTTTTGAAGAAATACAATATTACTAAAGGGTCATAATCCATACCTAAGTTAAGCGGCTTTATATATCAGGCACTGCTCAAAGACTTTAAAAAGTGTTAATTCAAGTGTATATGAGAGATTATAAAAGCATTACCCAACAAGTTACCAATGTTGTAGATGACGGATAACGCCCCCTCTGTCCCCCTCTTAAAGTAAGAGGGGGATGGGGGAGTTATTACAAGTGAGGGGTTTAAAGTCTTTTCACAGCGCCTGACATATATTTCCGGAGTAGAATCGCTCAATTGGGGTCATAATCTATTGGCAGGCAGGTATACCTCAACCCCGTATAAAATTTTTGATGTACGATGGAGGACAAAGTCTTCCATCGTAAAAAAATTATGGAAAATTCAAAAATAGATTGCTTTAAATGTAGGTATTTTTACATCACGTGGGAGAAAAACTTCCCATACGGCTGTAAGGCTATGAAATTCAAGACAAAGAACCTGCCCTCGATGGTCGTCCATCAATCCTCGGGCATAGGGTGCTTGAAATTCGAGAAAAATAAAACCGGTCCTAAAACAGCCTAAGAATAAATCTCTCCTGAATAAAAAAGCAATTCCCACAAAATCATAAGCCTTCTTAATAACGGACAGATCGAAGCCATAATCTCGGAGCGGGTAATCAAAGAGGTTCAGGCGTATTTCAAAAAGTTCTATGATAAAGATCTGGCCGCATACTTCAGGGATTATCTGCTGAAAACCTGCATGGTCGTCTTCTCAGCCGATGTCAAAAAAGAAATGGCTAAGTATAAAAATCAGATCAAAGACAAAGACCTTGAGCAATTGGCAGTTGTCAAAAAACTGGGGATCAAATTCCTGATAGCTTACGACAAGGATTTTGAGGGCTTTGAAGAATACATAACGCCGAAAGCATTTATAGAACAATCAGGACTTAAAGCAAACCCTTCAGTTTATTAATACTATCTTATCCCGTATCTCCCCTTTCCCTTAAACTCCTCTACGAGCTGTGGACAAAACTCCTTTGTCTCTCAATATCTGCAACTGCCGGTCTATGACTCGCCTATGGCTCGTTGAGCCAACGGCTCATAGAGCGGATTTTGGGGCGGATATGCGTTTTGGTTCAAAATATTGTAGAATGTTAATAATAAGCATTAAGGAGGATTAGCATGACCAATCCGCTTTTAGAGCGCATTTCCATTGACCCGAATGTTTGCTTCGGCAAACCATGCATTAAAGGCACGCGCATTTGGGTTTCGCTTATTCTCGACCTCCTTGCCGGCGGCATGACAATAAAAGAAATTCTTGAGGAATATCCGCACCTTACCGAAGAAGACATTAGGGCGGCTATAGCATATGGCGCAGAGATGTCGCGCGAACGTTATGTCGAGGTCCCCGCATAAGCAGCCGGATGAAATTTAAACTCGACGAAAACTTCGGCACGCGCACTCAAAATCTTTTCCGCGCAGAAGGTCATGATGTAGAAACAGTTAAAGATGAGGGGCTTCAGGGCTGCTCGGATAATCAACTGTATAAGACATGTTGCGACGAGAGCCGATGCCTTGTTTCACTCGATCT
>JACREW010000109.1 GCA_016212685.1 Nitrospirota bacterium | reverse complement strand
TATACTTGCCAAGCTGAGGATGTTAAGAATTGGAAGGGCTGCGGCCTAAAATGAGAACCGTGCAAACCCTTGATGGTAAAGCCCTGATGAGAATTTACAGAAAAGACTTGACAGTATCACTATTTTTGAATACGATTTAAGCGGTCAGATTGACAAGAAACAGAAAACTTATTATCTGCAAGATTTCGGTATTTCAATTATCCGCAAGGCATTGTCCCGGCTGGAGTTTTATCAGTTTAACAACCTCAAGTCCTTCCTTCCAAATGTTCCATCAGTCCATGAATTCATTTCCTCTGAAAAATATCTTGGGAAGATTAAACTTGAAATCGAGGGGCCGGATGAAAAACTCCAGCTCGCAATAAACGTTCTTATAAAGATAAGCGAAAGCCTGCAATCGGATAAAATTGAGTACCAAGGCACAGAGGAATTCAAATCCCGTCCTTTATTGAAAGTGTTCAAGGACAAGACGCTGAATATTTTTGTCAATGAGGGCGGGGATCAGGAATACGGTGTAGCTCAAAGTCAAACTATGAATACTGCCTTGCGTATAGATTTGAGCAAAAAAGATTGGTATGTCTTTGACGATAATTACGGAACGTCTGAAGAAAAATATTTCGTTAAATTTATTGATAAAACTTATAACGCTTTAAAGAATAAGTATGACCAGATTTTTCTCGTAAGAAATGAAAAGCATTTCCAGCTATATAATTTTGATGATGGTAAGCCAATCGAGCCTGATTTTGTTCTGTTTCTGCGTAAGAAGGAGTCTGACATTGCACTGCACTATCAGGTATTTATCGAACCAAAGGGCGCTCATTTGCTGTCATATGAACCATGGAAAGAGACATTTCTTAAATCTTTAAGAAAGCGACATAAGATAAACGTCCTCTGGAAAACGAAGAAATATACGGTCTGGGGTATGCCGTTCTACAATGAAGCGCAGAGGAAAAAAGAATTTGAAGATGAGTTTAATTATCTTCTTATGTGAGATTAACAACAGGCTTATTATCTTGAGTTAATAGATTTTCTTAAAGACATAGGAATTAAATATTAGGAATATCTCATAGAGAACTATGGCAGCGAGAAAAGCACATAAAGATAAAATTACAGAAGCTTTTTCAAACCCTGAAAAGATTACCAAAGCGCTTGTTCAAGGCGTCCGTGATGCGCTATTGAAACACAAGAGGGCAGGCAATTCAATAGTAGTGTGGCGCAACGGGAAATCCGTATTGATTAAGCCGGAAGAAATTCCGATAGATTAAAAGCACCCCTCATCTTGAGAAAGTTCTAAATTTCTCGATTACAGCAGCGCTTCTATTTCTTTTACGATTTCCGGCTCTGTCCAGTCTTGATCGCCGAAGTATTTCTCTACAATAACTCCCTTCCTGTCTATAAGGAACGTCGTGGGCAGCATAAAGACCTTATAAAGCGACCGTGAGACGGTAAGGTTATAATCCACGACTACAGGAAAACTTACCGGCATAGTTTTCAGAAAATCTTTCACATCGACAACCGCCCTGTCCGTGGAAACGGCAAGTATCGTAAAGCCTCTGCCTTTCAGCTTCTGGTAAAGTTTGTTCATAGAGGGTATTTCCGATCTGCATGGTGGACACCATGTAGCCCAGAAGTTGAGAAGCACGACCTTGCCTTTAAATGAAGAAAGCGATACGGGATTGCCGTTGATATCCTTCAATGTGAAATCAGTCGCCTTTTGGCCTGAGAGCTTGTCCACCGCAAACGGCGACGGGGGCTGGGCAAAGCCTTCGGCAGTGAAAAGCAGGAGGCAAAAGGCAAAAGGCAAAAGGCAAAAGGCAATTCTTAAAAACCTTTTTGCTTTTCGCCTCTCGCCATTCGCCTGTTTATCTGATGATTTTCGCACTCTTTAATACACCTTTCAATTTGTCTTTATTTGCCTTGGACATTTCACAGAGCGGCAGCCTGAATTCTTCCTTTATCTTGCCCATCATAGCGAGGGCTGTCTTTACCGGTATCGGATTCGTTTCTATGAACATGGCGGCATTGAGCGGTTCGAGCTTATAATGAATCTCACGGGCCTTTGCAATATCGCCTCTCTCCCATGCGTTATACATCTCAGCGGAATCGGCAGGCGCAATGTTCGCTGTAACGGAAATTGCGCCGTGTCCTCCGAGCGCGAGGAGCGGCAGGGTTGTGAAATCGTCCCCTGAAAGTATTGTCAGCCTTTTGCCGCAGAGCCTTATTATTTCGCTCGCCTGTTTCATGTCGCCTGTCGCCTCTTTTATCGAAACGATATTTTTGCAAGCTTCCGCGAGACGCGCTACGGTTGACGGCAGCATATTTACGGCGGTCCTTCCCGGCACATTATAAAGTATTATCGGGATTTTCACCGCGCCCGCCACCGCTTTATAATGCCTGTAAAGGCCTTCCTGCGTCGGCTTGTTGTAATACGGCGTTACCAACAATGCTCCGTCCGCTCCTAATTTTTTCGCCTTTTGGGTTATCTCTATCGCTTCGTCGGTAGCATTAGCTCCTGTGCCCGCGATGACCGGAATGCGCTTATTCGCGGCCTTGACCGCAACTTCTATTACCCTGTAATGCTCTTCGAACCCGAGGGTCGAGGCCTCTCCGGTTGTGCCGCACGGCACGATACCGTGGGTGCCTTTGGCAATATGCCATTCTATTAAATTAGCGTAAGCCTTTTCATCGAACCTTCCGTTTTTAAAAGGTGTTACTATTGCGACTATAGAGCCTTTAAACATATATGCCTCCTTATTTAAACTGTAGTCTCAAATGAACATTAAACCTATTCTGTATTTATTGTCTACTTTTTGGTTCCATATTACAATGGCTGCTTTGCGGGCAAACCTATCTATTTTTCTTTTTTCCTGTCCGCCGAGGTCTTGAACTTTCCTTCAAATGCCTCCACCGCCGGTCCTGTCATGTAAACATGGTTATTTTGAGCCCACTCTATTTCGAGGTCTCCGCCTTTAAGGTGCATAATAACCTTTCTGCCTGTCAATCCTTTGAGCATCGAGGCCACGCCTGCCGCGGATGCGCCTGTGCCGCATGCTAAGGTCTCTCCCGATCCTCTTTCCCAAACCCTCATGGATACTTCGCTTTTGCTCTGTACATTCACAAACTCCACATTGGTCCTCTTCGGAAAGAGAGGATGATGCTCTATGACAGCGCCGTATTCAGATACCGGGAAATCGGAGATATTTTCATTCAGGAAGATCACGGCGTGTGGATTGCCCATTGAAACGCACGTCATTTTGAATTCCCTGTCCTTAATCTTCAAAGGATAATCGATTATAGGATTAACGGATTTGCCCGAGGATATGATAGCGACCGGAATTTTTTCCGGTTCGAGTATAGGTTGTCCCATGTCTACCTTTACCGATTCTCCGGCGCGTTCGGGTTTTACGATTCCGGCGAGGGTTTCTATCGTGAGCGTGTCCTTGGTCGAAAGTCCCCTGTCCCAGATGTATTTGGCGAAGCACCTCATGCCGTTGCCGCACATTTCGACTTCTCCGCCGTCTGCATTGAATATTCTCATCTTGAAATCGGCAGCGGCCGACGGATAAAGCAGTAATATTTGATCGGCCCCTATTCCGAACCGCCTGTCGCAGAGTTTTTTGCTTATTGTTTCAAATAATAAGCCGCCCGCTTCAGGCTGCTTGATGCAGTCGATCAGTATAAAGTCGTTTCCAAGCCCGTGCATTTTTGTAAAGTATATTTCCATATCAGACAAACTCCGGTATTGCTTCTCCTTTTATAATATCATGATAGGTCTCCCTTTTGCGTATAAGGGCGTATCTTCTGCCTTTTACCATGACCTCGACCGCCTTCGGGCGGCTGTTGTAATTCGACGACATGGTAAAACCGTATGCCCCCGCGCTCATTACCGCAAGGTATTCTCCCCTTTTTACGTTAGGAATCTCCCTGTCCTTTGCGAGGAAGTCCCCTGATTCGCAGATCGGACCGACTATGTCGGCAACTATTTTATTCCTGCGACTTTTTATCACAGGCTGAATATGGTGATATGCACCGTAAATCGACGGCCTTATCAGGTCGTTCATGCCCGCGTCAACAATAACGAATTTCTTTTCATGACCGTTCTTTAAATAAAGGGTTTTTGTTACGAGTATGCCTGCATTGCCTGCAATCGACCTTCCCGGCTCAAGGACGATTGTCAGCTTCCTGCCCTTAAGCAGCGGTAAAATATTTTTTGCGAGCTGTGCCGGATCCGGCGGCGTTTCGTCCCTGTATGTTATCCCGAGCCCTCCGCCTATATCCAGGTAGTCTATGATTATTCCCTGCCTCTTCAGCTCGTCCACGAGCAGCAATATCCTCTTAAGCGCGTCCACAAATGGAGATACCTTGGTAAGCTGCGAGCCTATGTGTTTGTGGATGCCCACGATCTTGATGTTTTTAAGGCTGTTCGCAAGCCTGTAATATTGCAGCGCGTCTTCTATCGGTATCCCGAACTTGTGTTTTTTCAGCCCGGTTGAAATGTAAGGATGTGTCTGAGGGTCTATGTCCGGGTTTATTCTTAAGGCAATGGGCGCTTTGACCCTCATAGTCCCGGCAATCCTGTCTATTTCCCGCAATTCATCCTCGGACTCGACATTGAACATCAATATCCCGCTTTTAAGGGAATAACGTATCTCTTCCTCGGTCTTGCCGACTCCAGCGTAAACAATCTTTTTTGAGGGAATCCCTGATTTAAGAGCCCTGAATAATTCTCCGCCGGAAACAACGTCGGCGCCGCCGCCCTTTTTAGCCAAAAGTCTTACTATGGCTGAATTGGAATTGGCCTTCAGCGCGAAACAGACAATATGCGGTAAGCTGTCGAACGCTTCTCTGTATGCCTTAAAGTGATCTGAAAGTGTGTTATAGCTGTAAATATAAAGGGGCGTTCCGAACTCTTTCGCAAGCTTTCTTACAGGGACATCCTCGGCGTATAATTCGTTGTTTCTATATTGAAAAAGATGCATTGAATCTCCTTAATTTTGTTTGCTTTTTTAACACTTTTTTTAACATAATAATTAAGATAAAGTCAAAAATAGTTGATAATGCGGTAATGACCGGCAGGCACAGCTTCAAAGCCTCTATCAATGCGATAAGATTATTAGATGCCTGTTTATGCTGTCTAATGTAGAGGTTAAACTGAAAGTGCCCTTAAACGGTGGGAGGGTTCGGCGCTAAGGTATCGCTGCTAAAGGCTTTTCATCTATGCATGCCGGTCATAGATAAATTTTAAACAGGAAAGGGAAGACATGGGAAAGAACATTGTTCAAAAAATATTCGAAGTGCATAAGGTTTCGGGAGATATAAATGAAGGAAACCTTATAGGACTTAAGGTAGATCAGGTTTATACGCAGGACGCCACAGGCACAATGGCATGGCTTGAGTTCGAAGCCATAGGCATAGGCAGGGTGAAGGTTCCTCTCGCGGTCTCTTACGTGGATCATAACATGCTCCAGTCCAACTTTATGAATGCCGACGACCACCTGTTTTTGCAGACTACTGCCGCTAAATTCGGAGCGTATTTTTCAAAGCCCGGAAACGGCATCTGTCATCAG
>JACREW010000107.1 GCA_016212685.1 Nitrospirota bacterium | reverse complement strand
CTTGCTGTTATCTCCTCCTTGAAATACGGCCTGGAGATATAATCGTACGCGCCGAGTTCGTATCCTTTTGCGAGTTTCGATTGTGATTTTTTGGACGCTATAAGGACCACCGGAATATCTCTTGTGGAGGGAGCGGACTTCAGTTTTTTTAATATTTTGAGTGCGGACGATCCGGCGGGTTTTGTGTCGAGGATAATGATATCAGGGACTTCGGTATAGACTTTTTCGACAATATCCGCATTGTTTTCTATGAATACGCATTCGTAGCCTTTGTCGAGAAGTATTTCCTCCAGTACATGTTTTGTATCTTCCGCATTATCGGCAATCAACACTTTCATTTTCTTCAAGCGATGATAAATGCATTTCTCTATTCTTCCGCTTTTTATCGAAAGGCTACTTTGTCCTCAGCAAGCGGAATCCTACAATACCGCTTTTATAGGTTGGGGGGCGATAGAAGCGGTTCTGAGAGCGTAAATCGACGAATTTGCTGTACCAACTGCCGCCCCTGACAACCCGATTGTCGCCTTGTCCTTCGTATATCGGATTATTCTTTGAATGCTTGTTGTAAGCATTCTTGTCATACACGTCCTGCACCCATTCCCAAACATTGCCGCTCATGTCATAAATTCCAAGTTCATTAGATTTTTTCCGTCCGGCGGGATGCGTCTTTGCTTCGGCATTCCGGTCATACCATGCATAGCCGTCGAGTTCGGCGCCGTTATTTGTTCCTGCCTGCTTCTCGCCGTTACCGCCGCGCTGCGCCGCATATTCCCATTCCGCTTCCGTTGGAAGCCGGTACCTCCCGTCTGTTCTCCGGTTCAGCCTTTCTATGAATTCGCGCACATCGTACCAACTTACATTTTCTACCGGGCAGTTGTCTCCGCAGTCCTTGAAATATGAAGGATTATCGCCCATGATCTCTTTCCACTGCCCCTGCGTAACCTCATATTTCCCCATGTAAAAGCCCTCCACACAGACTTCATGCGCCGGCTTTTCGTCCGGTTCTCCATTGCCGAAAGCATCGCCCATCCGAAAGCAGCCGCCTTTTACGAATATAAACTCCATTTCCGTATTCGCGGATATGATGCTTGCACACAATAGCATAGAAGCCGCAATAAACGCCAGAGAAACCGCTAACCGCACATGCCCTCCATTTAGTGTTTTTCCGCTTCAGGGAAGAGGCAGACCGCTTTATACAGTGATTCGTCGCTCGATGCCGGGACTACCGGGCCCCAGCCGGTAAACGGCGATTCCGATTTAGCCAGCGAATTCCCTTCTTTAGCGTAGTCGGCCTCGGACAATAAACGGATCATTTTATCGGAACAGTTTATTTCCTTGAGCGACAGCGTATATTCATATTGTTCGTAATCTTTTATGGACAGACCGAGCCGCTTGTTTTCCTGAATCTGCCAGTTTCTGCCCTTGTTATTTTTTACAGCGCGTTTTGTCCATACCCTGACGATTCTTTTTTTGAAGATATTGAGAATCTCCTTTAAAGGGTCGGGTTCTTCCGCATTATAATAAAAAGAGAAGTTTTGATTCTCGGCATACGATTTCCAATCTGCGCCGTCTGCCGTATTCCATTGCATGACCGCGAAGCAGAAGGCTGCGAGAATAATCCCGAGGTGAAGGCATAGTGATCTGTGTTTTGACATCTATATCATCCTCTTTATGCTGAATGTTAATAATTGTAAAATAAACACCGCAGGTTTGCAAGGGAAATTAAGCTCTTTTTCGCAGATACACCCATCCATTGAATACGCAGAGGAAAACAGTGAGCATGGCGATAACGTATTGCGGAAGCCCGATGTATATTATTTTTTCCACATAGTGAATAAGGAAAGAGCCTGTATAGGAAAGCGAGGGATCGTGTTTCGATCTAAACCAGACTTCGAGATGGGTTAGCGGGCAGTGCCGGTCGAATATTTGAATTGAGAATGCAAATATAAGCCCTGAGATATGGATGACTTTTACGGCCTTATATCTTGCTCCTAAAAATGCGCCGGATATAAGGAATATTATCCACAGAAAATGAACAAATACTACCACATCTGCGAGGATTTTATACGGCATTTACGGCCGGATTAACGCTTTCCGCCATGATGCATGGTATGTTCCTTTATTATGTTTTTGATCTCCTCGGAATCTTTCGGCATAATCCGTGTCCTTTCGCCCCTGACATATTCCCCTTCGTATACGTCCCAGTCACCATGCTGGTTCGCTACATACTTGACGCCCTTAACCTCGTAGCACGTAACGAATATCCCGTTGTAAAAAGATTTCACATGAGTTTTTTTGATCATCCGTTAACCTCCCCTTGTAAGTATCGATATTATATCAAACCTTTGCATTTTCGCACCACTCCCGCGCATTTTGAAACATCCTGAGCCACGGCGATGCCTTAAGGTTTTTCTTTAGATCTTCGGGCAACCATGCCCACTGCCAAAGCAGAAATGCCCTTTCCGGATGAGGCATTATCGCAAGATGCCTGCCGTCAGGGTTGCAGAGCGCCGCTATGCCGTAAGGCGAGCCATTGGGATTAAAAGGATATTTTTCCGTAAACTCCCTGCTGTCATCCACATACCTAACGGGCGCAAGTTTTTTAGCGATTATTTCCCCCATGATTTTTTTATCGGGGAAATGCGCGAGACCTTCTCCATGCGCCACCCATACTCCTAAGACAGAGCCTTCCATGCCCCTCAGCATTACGGCAGGGCTTTCGATGATCTTGACCGCAGCGAATCTGGACTCAAACCTGCCTGATCTGTTATGGATAAACCTCGGCTGGGTTTCGTTATCGATGCCCTGCCACGGAATCCATCCCAGCAATGCCGTTAACTGGCAGCCGTTGCATACGCCGAGGCTGAATGTATCCGGCCTGTCGTAGAAGTCTTGGAACTGTTTGTATAGTTTTTTGTTGAATCGTGTGGTTCCGGCCCAGCCTTTCGCTGAATCGAGGACGTCGGCGTAGCTGAAGCCGCCTACAAAGACAACGCCTTTGAATTTAGAAAGATTTACTCTCTCTTGCAGAAGATCGGTCATTGTGACGTCCCACGGCTCGAATCCGGCAAGATAAAACGCCGAGGTCATTTCCCTGTCGCCGTTGCTGCCTTCTTCCCTGATTATTGCGACCGGCGGTTTCGAATCCCGCTTTAAGATTATTTCAGGGGTCTGTTCCGGTGCGAATGAGATGTTATACGAAGGGCCTGTCCTGTCGTATATTATTTCCTTTTCCTCGAGAACGCATTCCGGATTAGCCTGAAGCATATCCAATTGATGGCTCGTCTCTTCCCACACCGCCCTAAGTTTCAGCAGATCTTCGTCAAGAACGGTTAGGGGTTCTGAATCCGGAATAAGGAAATTTATTTTTATCTTCTTTTCCGTTAAAGTCCTGCCGATACCCAGATACGGCACGGAATATTTTTTAAGGAGCGAAATTATTTTTTCCTCTTTATCCGAAGCATATTCTATAACCATGCCGAGTTCCTCGGAGAATAAAGACGAGATTATTTCGTCCTGACGCCTGCCCCTTGCTCCCTGTGCTCTTAAACCTATCTCTAATCCGCAGTTTCCTGAAAATGCCATTTCAAGGAGCGTGGTTATCAGGCCGCCGTCGCTCCTGTCGTGTCCCGATAATATAAGTTCTTTGTTTATCAGTTCCTGAACGGCATTGAATGCGTTTTTAAGCAATCCGGTATTTTCGACATCCGGAGATTCATCGCCTACCTGCTTATAGCAGTGCGCGAGGGCCGAGCCTCCCAGCCTGTTTTTTCCGTTTCCGAGGTCTATGTAAATCAGTTTGCTCTTGCCGGGCATTTTTAAATCAGGCGTGATTACTTTTGTAATATCAGGGCATGAGGCATAAGCTGAAATGACGAGTGTTCCAGGCGCTTTAACGGTCTCTGCTTCCCCCGAGGGGTGTATGACCCTTGCCGCCATCGAAAGACTGTCCTTGCCGCCGTCAACCGCAATGCCCAGTTCCAGCATGATATCCCTCATGGCGACAGCAGCGTCATAAAGCCGCGCTCCTTCTCCGGCAAGCTTGGGAGCCCACATCCAGTTCGCGGAGCACTTAATATCCTTCAACGAGCTTATCTTTGCCCATACTATATTCGTCAGCGCCTCGCCCACGCTCATCCTCGCCATCGCGGACGGATCGATAAGCCCTTTTACCGGCTGTTCTCCGATTGACATCGCGGCGCCGGTGAGCCCGAAATGGCTCTGCGCTATGACCGACACATCCGAAACGGTAAGCTGGAGCGGACCTGCGCACTGCTGCCGCGCTATCAGGCCGGTAACGGACCTGTCTACTTTGCTCGTGAGAAACCTTTTAGATCCCACGGAAATGAGCCTGAGCACCCGGTCGAGGGCCTTCATTACGGTCATTTCATCCGGAAACCGGAGCGGCTGAATGTGAGACGCTATGCGGTCAAGAAGAAAGGTCTTCTGCGGCATGTCGCCGAGAATTTTTTCAAGCGGAAGGTTTACGGGCGCCATCTCGGAGCTTAGAGTTCGAAGTTCGGAGTTAGTATTTTCAACGCTCGATGCTTTACGCTCGACGCCTGACGCTCGACTGTCGTAAAGTACGATATAACCGTCGCCCGTTATTTCGCCTATGACCGCGATAGGAACTTTTTCTCTTTCGCACAGGCCGTTAAACATTTCAATTCCGTCCGACCGTATGAGAAGGGCGTCCTGTTCCTGATACTCTGCGCCCCATATCTCGAGCACGGAGAGGGTATCGTCGCCGAGTATGATTTTTCTTATGTCTATTTTCGCGCCTGATGGATGAATAATCTCTTTGACCACATTGCAGTTTCCGCCGGCTCCCTGATCATGTATGCTCACGACGGGATTCCCGTCGCCTGATTCGACGCAGGCCCTTATGACCCTGTTCAGCTTTTGTTCCATCTCGGCGTCGCCGCGCTGGACCGCGTTGAAATCGAGTTCTTCTATGTTTTCTCCGGATATCATGCTCGATGCAGCGCCGCCGCCCATGCCTATGCGGTAGGCGGGACCTCCCACCTTTACAACAACCATGCCCTTTTCAGGCGCGCCTTTTTCGGCATGCGCCGCGTCCATCTGTCCGATGCCGCCTGTGAACATTATGGGCTTTATCCATTCTCTCCGTTCGCCGTCCGGCATTTTCAAGCCGAATGACCGCGTAAAGCCCTGTATTAAGGGCTCTCCGAACTTATTGCCGTAATCCGACGCTCCGCTGCTCGCCTCTATCTCTATCTGCAGCGGGGACGCTAAGTTTTTTGGATAAACAAACGAGCCGTGCTCCCACGGCAGCGGGTAGCCGGGAATAAATAAATTACCTACGCAATAAGCGGCTGTGCCCGCGATAACGAGGCTTCCCCTGCCTGTGGCATGCACATCCCTTATCCTCCCTCCGGCGCCGGTCTCCGCGCCGGGGAATGGGGCGACTCCCGTAGGGAAATTATGGGTTTCTGCGGTAAATATTATGTGGTATGTCGTTTCTTTTTGTCTGAATGGCGAGGGCTTGCCGGGGATATCGGGCATTATAGCTCTTATATCGTATCCTCTTATAGCGCTTGAATTGTCCTTAAACGCGATGATGCTGTTGTTCGGATTTCTTCTGTAAGGCTCTTTTACGATCTGCATAAGGTTTTCGGTAATTTCAGTCCCGTCTATGATCAGTTTGCCTCTGAAAAACCAGTGGCGTGAATGTTCGCTGTTTGACTGGCTCAGATCGAAGCATTCCACGTTTGTGGGATTTCTCCTTAGGTCGCTTGCAAACAGGTTGTAATAATAATCGATGTCCCATTCGTCGAGTCCGAGCCCCATTTCCCGATTGATTTTAATAAGCGCGGATTTGCCCTCTTCAATAACAGGTACAATCTTTACCGGTTCGGGGATTATTCCGATCTCAAAGGTCTGGAGCGGCTCTGGATATTGGCACTCTGTCATCCGGTCGTGAATGAGATCCAAAAAGTCTTTTTCCCATTGCCTATCGCCTATTGCCTCTTGCCTGAAAACTAATTTATACCTTCGTGATCTTTCGATGCGTTTTATCTTCTTCAATCCGCAGGCGTGACATACGGAGACTGCATTGGCAGACCATGCGGTTGTGAAATTCATACGGGGGCCGACCTCAAAAGTAACCCCACCTAACCCCACTTTATTAAAGGGGGGGATGGGGGGATTATTGGTTAAAAAACTTTTAGCAGAAAATTTTTCGGGCTCGAAGGTTTCCGCCAAAAGCCATTGGAGCGTAATCAATTCCTTGTCCGTAAGGGTATCGGATGTTTCTATATTGAAGCAAAACTCCGTTTCGATATCCTGAATGTCGGGGCTTACCCTTTCCCTGAATGTTTTTAAAAGGACATCTCTCTTATACCCGGAAAGGGCAGGAGCACGGTAGCGGTGCAAGAGCTTGTTATGCGGCATGATCCGGAATCTCCTTACGTGTCGGATTTATCTACCATTTTAACATAACCGCGGTCGATGTGGATGACCTTTTAAAAGAGCTCGGTTTTTAGGTATTATATAACGGTTCAGAATTTGTGCATTACTATTTCTCTCAAGGGGAAGAGAGAAATTCGATTTTCTTAGAGGTGTCCATTTGTGGAATTAAGGCTGACTTCAGATGAAGTTGTAAGAATAAAAGAGGGCGAGGATATTTACACCGCCCTGAAAAGGGCGGGTATTTACCTTATGGCCTCATGCGGCGGCAAAGGCACCTGCGGCAAGTGCAGGGTAAGGATTGTCGAAGGCGACGCTGAAGTCAAAGGCTACGGAAAGCTTACCCAAACCGAGCGTGAATCCGATATCGTTCTTGCATGTCAGACCGTTCCTCAAGGCGACCTCCTCATCGAGGTAATGAAGGAATCACGGCTTGTTGTCGGAGATAAAATAGCGATTGCGCGGACAAGGGATCTTGCCGAATATTTGAAATCATACGGCGTCGGTATAAACCCGACGGTCAAAAGGCTTCCCCTGAACCTGCCTGCAGCCACGATTACCGACAATATCAGCGACCTCGAGAGATTAAAGCGGGCGCTCGATGAAAAGGGTTTAAAGGACATGCGCTTTTCGCATGAGTTCGTTGCAGAGCTTGCAGAGAGCCTGAGAAATTCCAACTGGAATGTCGAGCTTGTCTATGTAGAAGGGCGGGGCGTGCCTGCCGAGGCCATATTTCTTACTCCCCTCGAAGGCTGTAACAGGAGATACGGCATAGCCGTGGATATCGGCACGACTACAGTGGTTGTATATCTTGCAAATCTTATTACAGGAGAAGTGGTCGATATCGGCTCTACATATAATTCGCAGATGAGGCACGGCGATGATGTAATAACGAGGATAGTCCATGCAACGGAGGGGGGCGGGCTGCATGAACTTCAGGAGGCTGTTGTCAAGGATATAAATACCATCACCGATTCCCTTATGGAGCGGCATGATATCAAAAGCTGCGAAGTAGATGCGGCAACTATTGCGGGCAACACTACAATGTCCCATATCTTCTGGGGACTTAACCCCGGCTCGATAAGGGAGGAGCCGTACATTCCGACATTGAATTTTTTCCCCATGTGGCGCGGCGGAACCGCACGGCTTTCCATAAATCCTCAGTCTCCTGTTTACACTGTCCCATGCGTCGCAAGCTATGTGGGCGGCGACATCGTTGCAGGAGTGCTTGCAACGAAGATGCACAGAAACCCTGAAATCGCCCTTTTCATGGATATAGGCACTAACGGCGAGATAGTCATCGGCAATAACGAATGGCTTATGACCGCCGCGTGCTCGGCAGGCCCGTGCTTTGAAGGAAGCGGCATAAGATGCGGCATGCGGGCCACATCGGGCGCGATAGAATCCGTAAAAATAGACCCGCAAACCTATGAGCCTGTCATAAGCGTGATCGGCGGCGGACACCCGATGGGGATTTGCGGTTCAGGAATGATAGACGCCATATCGGAGATGTTTCTAATGGGCGTTATAGACCGGAAGGGCAAGTTTGTTAAAGACAGGACAGACAGGATAAGGCAGGGAGAAGAAGGAGCGGAATTTGTATTTTATAAAGACGAGAAGCATCGCAAAGACATTGTGCTTACGGAAGTCGACATTGAAAATATCGTCAGGGCAAAGGCCGCCGTCTATGCGGGAGTAACGACTCTCTTAGGCGAAGTGGGATTTGCGATGGATGCTGTTGAAAAGGTTTATATCGCAGGAGGCTTTGGAAATTGTCTCGATGTAGAAAAGGCTATCATGCTTGGAATGCTTCCCGATATTCCGAAGGAAAGGTTTGTCTTTATGGGCAACACATCGATCACCGGAGCCTATCTATGCCTGCTTTCGGAGGAATTGCGGAGAGAGGCCGAAGATATTGCGTCAAAGATGACCTATATAGAATTGTCCGTTTCGCGGAACTTCATGGACGAATACATGTCCGCGCTATTCCTGCCCCATACGGATATGAGCCAGTTCCCGACAGTGGCGGGTATGGTAAAATAAAATATGAGCGAATACTCGAAATTCGATTCCGGTAATAATACCGAGTTTATCTGTCCTGCATGCGGGGCCGTTCTCAGCGAGCAGGAGCGAACCGGAGACGGCTGGAACTGCAAATGCGGGGACTTCATTCCGGAAAACATGGCAATTAATCCTTACAAGGGCGTATCAAACCAGCACAAACAGAATGCGGGGTGGAGATAGATCATTTTTTATCCCCCATAATAACATCTTTGTCTAATATCAGAATTTGGTCATTGAGGTTTTCAAGGGCTGCGGTGAGGCTGTCATTGACAATGCTCCCCAATGCCTTTAACTGTATCGATTCTCCCAACATGCCGATGATCAGAGATGCTACACCCGCTTCTCCGGTTGTCCTTGTGACACTGCCATTCGCAGTTCTTTTCCATAACATGTTCCATTTTCTATCATACACCTCGCAGAGCAATTCCACAGTGGCCGTGTGCTCAGAAAGAGTAGCTCCGCCGTATATTAATTTTGTTGAGGGACCGAATTCAATGATAATTATTCTTTGGATATCAGGCCTGATTTCGTTTTTTTTCTGAATGAAGGAAACCTCATGGAAAGCCTTTTTTAGCGACTCTATTGCGCTCGCTTCAAGGGCTTTGCCGATTTCGAAATTAAGGGTGTCGGATGCTATTTCTACCGGCGTCAGATAATTCTTCGTTGTGTCACTTAGGAAAAGCCCGACGCTTAACGGCAGCTTTTCTGCCCTTTCCATGAACTTTACCGAATCCTGTTTTACAGTGATGATACTGGCACATCCTTGCAAGAGGGATAGAATTACCGGCATCAGCATGATTAATAAATATATTCTTTTATTCATGGCTTTTTTATCTTATCCCAAACATATGGATATAAGCCAGTCCCGACACAAAGATTCGGGACTGTCCCCTTTCCTATTCAAATTAGGTATAATTACATTGAGGAATCTTTAAAGTTTCTAATCCCGAAAAATTATCGGCTCGAAGCGTGCTATATGCAGAGGTATAATATGAAACATATTTTTTCAATTATGATTGCCGCTCTTTTTTTGTTTTATCCCTCACATGGCTTTACAGCGGTTAAGGAGATTATTTCAGAAGGGGCATACAATATGGGCGATGGAGAAACCCCGTCTGTTGCAGAGAGCAGGGCATTGCTTCAGGCAAAGAGGACTGCCCTTGAGCAGGCAGGGACCTATGTTGAGAGTTATACAAAAGTGGAGCATATGCAAGTAACTAAAGATGAGATACAGGTGCTTGCATCAGGGATTATGGAAGTTGAGATGCTTGATAAGAAAAGGACTATCGTTGGCGACGGCTTTCGCTTTTGGGTAAAGATAAAGGCAAAGGTCAATCTTGATAAGATTCAAGAGATGGCAAAGAGGGTAAAAGAGAAATCGGTTATAGAGGATTACAAGAAGATACAGGAGGCTTACGATAAGAGCCAGAAGGATATTGAAGAATTAAAGAGACAATTGGCAGGGGCAAAGGGTGAAAAGGAAAAGAAACAGGTAGAGGCAAAGATTACAGATGATGAGAGAATGTTTCAGGCAAATCAGTGGTTCGAAAAAGGATTACGCCATACCGTCGGCAATGAAGAGGACAGAGGTATTGAGGAATATACCAACGCGATTGCCCTGAACCCGGATTACGCCGAGGCCTACAACAACAGGGGTATTGCTTATTACAACCGGGGGCTTGACACGGGCGATCAGGGACAATT
>JACREW010000112.1 GCA_016212685.1 Nitrospirota bacterium | reverse complement strand
GTGTTAAGAGTAAAGCCGGAACAGCTCGATGAGCTTTTGCATCCGAGCGTTGCGCCTGTCGCGGAAAAGAAGGCAACCGAGCTCGCTAAAGGGCTTCCCGCAGGCCCCGGCGGCGCTATCGGGAAAATAGTATTTACCGCCGATGACGCAGAGGCGTGGGCAAAAAAGGGCGAAAAGGTTATCCTTGTCAGAAGTGAAACTTCCCCGGAGGATGTTCACGGAATGCACGCGGCAGAGGCTATTCTCACAGCAAAGGGCGGAATGACAAGCCATGCAGCCCTTGTCGCGAGAGGATGGGGCAAATGCTGCATAGTAGGCTGTTCGGCGCTCGATATAGATGTTCATAAGAAAACATTGCATGTAAACGGCAGGACGTTGAGAGAGGGAGATTGGGTAACCCTTAACGGCACAAAGGGCCGCGTATACGAAGGCAAACTCGATCTGCTGCCTGCAGATCCGGACCGCAATCTTTGGTATAAGGAGATTATGAAGTGGGCCGATCAGCTAAGGACATTGAAGGTAAGGACAAATGCGGATACTCCTGAGGATGCGACTACGGCAAGGAACTTCGGCGCTGAGGGCATAGGCCTCTGCAGGACCGAGCATATGTTCTTCGGCCCCGACAGGATAAAGGCCGTGAGGGAAATGATACTCTCAGATACGGTAGACGAAAGAAAAAGGGCGCTCGCTAAACTCCTTCCGTTTCAGAAACAGGACTTTATGGGCATATTTAAGGCCATGGCCGGATTCCCGGTAACCATAAGGCTTTTAGATCCGCCGCTCCATGAGTTCCTGCCGCACACCGACAAGGAGCTTCAGGAACTTGCGGATGAAATGGGAGTTCCTTTTGAAAGGCTGAACGCTAAGAATAAATCGCTCCACGAATTCAACCCTATGCTGGGACATAGGGGATGTCGTCTCGGAGTCACATATCCGGAAATATATGAAATGCAGGCGCAGGCTATAATGGAAGCCGCATGCGAGCTTGTAAAGGGAAAAGTTAAGGTTGTTCCTGAAATAATGATTCCGCTCGTGGGTCATGTGAACGAGCTTAAGAATATGAGGGAGGTTGTCGTTTCTACTGCGGAAAGGGTTCAGAAGGAATATAAGGTTAAAGTCCCTTACACGGTAGGAACGATGATAGAGCTTCCCCGAGCCTGTGTAACCGCCGATGAGATCGCGCAGATCGCGGACTTCTATTCATTCGGAACAAACGATCTTACACAAACGGTCTATGGCCTTTCGAGAGACGATGCGGGAAGGTTCCTGCCTTTCTATATAGAGAACAGAGTGCTTACGGAAGACCCGTTTATTACCATAGATCAGAACGGCGTCGGAGCAATGATGCGTATGGCCGTCGAAAAGGGCAGGGGCGTGAAGAAAGACCTGAAAATGGGCATTTGCGGCGAGCACGGCGGAGAGCCGAAGTCCGTAGAATTCTGCCATAAGATAGGGCTTAATTATGTGAGCTGTTCGCCGTTCAGGGTTCCTATAGCAAGGTTCGCGGCGGCGCAGGCGGCATTGAAAGGTAAAAAGTAAAGTCAAAATTTTGTTTGACTTTTCATCTTCGAATGTGCCATTGTGAAAGTGAAGTTTTGGAAGTTTTTGTAACTGATGAGGCCACAAAGACTTTTAGCTTTGTGGCCTTTTTGTTTGGCAGGTCTTTCTGAAACTTTAGTACAAGAGCAAGGAGGTATGTCTAAGATGGCTAAAGGTACGGTGAAGTGGTTCAACGAGTCCAAGGGTTTCGGCTTTATCACAAGCGAAGACGGCAGCGACGTATTTGTCCACTATTCTTCCATTCAGGGCGAGGGATTCAAGTCGCTTGCTGAAGGCGACGCAGTCAGCTTTGATGTCGAGAAAGGTCCTAAAGGGCCAAAGGCAATCAATGTAGTTAAACTTTAATTGTCTGTAAAAAAGCCCTCCTGCGGATCGTGAGGGCTTTTTTTATTGCTCATTTTTCCTCTATACAATTAAACTAACTTTAGTGTATGCTTAACATAAGCTTTTGGAAGCTGCCGGACCATAGAGACTTTGAAAGCTCTGTGGATTTTTTTGGGAGGTAGTTGTTATGGGCAAAAAGATTTATGTAGGAAACCTTTCATTCAATGTATCAGAGGCTGAGATCAAGAATCTCTTCTCGACCTATGGGGAAGTCGATTCGGCAAAGATTATAACCGACGCGCAGACAGGAAGGCCGAGAGGGTTCGGTTTCGTGGAGATGCAATCGGATGAGGGCGCGGTCGAAGCGATAGCGGCGCTGAACGGAAAGGCATTTATGGAGAGGACTCTCGTCGTATCGGAAGCGAGACCCCAGCAGCCTAAAGAACGGGGCGGTTTCCAGAGAGAGAAAAAGGGCTTTGGCGGCGGCAGAGGCAGAGGCGGATTTGGCGGAGGCGGAAGGAGATAATCGGTTAGAATTTACCCGTCAAAATTCAATTGTTTCTTTATATCGGTCGGTTTCGATGATCATGTTGTCGAAGTGCGTAACCGAATCAGCCTTTGTCCAGAGACCGACAAGTCCCTTCAATGATTTCCCGGCATTATACTCGATGAGCGGTTCATCGTTGAAATATCCCGTGATTGTTGAGCCGTTAAATGTAACTTTCAGCAAATGCCATTTGCCGGATTCTACTCGCTTGCTTACACTCGCCCTCTGAATTCTTCTGCCGTTGATGAATTCGAAAAGTATTACATTGCCTTCGAGGGCGTTTGTCCTCAATACAAAATAGTTGTCGATATCTTTTATGCCGAAGGCTAGGCCTCCGGCTCTGTCGATGTTTCCGCTGACGGGTTTTATCCTTACTCTTATTGCCCCTTCGGAAACCTCGAAATGCTTAAGTACGGCGACAGGGAAATAGTAATACGCCTCTATGTTGTCGAGAAACTCCTGATATGCCATGCCTATCACCTTTCCCATCATTCCTGCAATTCCCGAAGATAGTCCTCGTCCCCACCGTGAGCCGTCCTGCACGCAGTATGCGCGGTTGTTTTCGACGACGCGTTTCCAGTAGCCGCCGCGTGTGTAAAAATTTTGCAATTCCCCATCCCCTTTTTTCGATAGAAAATCATAATTGCCTTTGAAAAATGCATCAGTATGAATTTCCACGTCCTCCTGGTTAGAAATGGTCATATCCAGAAGCCGGGATGATGCCAGCAGTCTCGCCATCTGATCGAGCTTGTCTTCGGTGAAGGCCCTGTCATACCGTGCAAGGTCAGCTTCTATAGAATCGCCTTTAACCGATACCTGAAAGCCGAGCTTTTTTAAGATATTGCCCATAAGCTGGATTCGCAATAAGCGGCCGTAATAATTGCCTGCCCCGCCCGAGAATTGCAGAGATATGTAATTTTGGTTGCTGTTGTCGCCGCATAAAGCGTCGATGGTTGCGAAATGGTATGCAAACTTGGCGCTGAGGTTCATATAATCGCCTGAAAGTATCGCATAACTTTCTCCTCCGGGCGTTTCTCCAAATTCTGAAACAGCGCTTGCGGCAAGCAGTCCGGTTAATTTGCCGGTGTCAATACTCATAGTGCCTGACCAGTCTATTCCGGGGTGGGTAAATCCTCTCCATACGGCCTTCATGGGAATAGACTCTACGCAGTCGGATGTGACGGTATTGCATGTAGTCAATCCTTTTTTAAGCCCGCCTCCGAGGTCTATCAACCTGATGTTTAAAGGAAGCGTCGATACAAGTTTTGCGGATGCGGATACCCTTCCTGCAACTCCTGTAATGCCGAACATCTCTTTCATTGCGTATTCGTGGGTAAAGCGAATTATATCGTGAAAGGTCTTGCATCCTTCGGGGGAGAATGAGGGATGGCCGGTATCGATAAGATTCAATACGGCGATACGGTCGAGTATGCTCCTCATCCTGCGGTGCACCGGGCTTTCGAGAATAGGCTTTTTTGAAGGAGTTATGTCCTTAAGCAGCGCCTCCACAATTCCTTTATAGACGGTTGAGGTATTGGCCGACATGGTGATTATCTCTCCATGAGGCAGTAAAGAGGTGGCGTTTCCAGTATCCGCTATTGCAGGCACACCGAATTCACGTGACACGGAAGACAGATGGCTCGCAATGCTTCCGATATCAGTGATGATTCCCTTTATCCTCCCCATTACCTTTGCATAATGGGGCGACATGGTTTTTGCCACGAGTATGCTGTTTTCAGGGATATTATCGATTTGGTCTTCGTTTTCAACTATGAATACCGTGCCTGTAGTTATTCCGGCCGATGCTGTTTTCCCTCCTGAAAGCAGGACGGGATTTTCGGGATAATCGTGCAGCGCATAATCCCTGTCGATGAATATCTCGGGAAGATGCAGCGGCCGGGACTGGAGTATAAAGAGATTGCCGTTCTTATCAACAGCCCATTCTATGTCCTGGGGGTTTTCATAAAACTCTTCAAGAACAAGCGCGTAATTGCTGAGCGCTATAACGGTATCTTCGTTTATGGAGGGAAGTTCTTTTTCTGCTTCTGGAACCTCATCTATGCCAGTACCGCCTGACGGCAGGGCTGTAAGCCTCAATTCTTTTCTGCTTATGCGCCTTTCGATAATCTTTTTTTCTTTTCTTTCCACGAGAAAAACATCCGGAGAAACACTGCCGTTTACGAGATATTCTCCGAGCCCCCATATCGAGCTGATTTGTACGGCGCATGAACGGGTAAGGGAAGGGTCTACGGTATATACGACACCGCTTGCCTTCGAATCTACCATCACGACCCCGGCAACGCACATGGGCGTTTCCCTGTCTTCGAGGCCGTGATGCAGCCTGTAGTATATCGCCCTCGAAGAATATTTGCTTGCAATGACGGTTTTATAAGCCTCGGTGATATTTTCTTTTGTCACATTAAGGACTGTCGAGTATTGCCCTGCAAAGGTGGCTTCCGTGTCTTCGCCTATGGCGCTGCTCCGCAGGGCGATTCTGACATTGCCGTATGTTTTGTTTTCGAGTATCGCGTATGCCTTCATTAGTTCTTCGGTTATAGAAGAAGGCGCTTTTGCCCGCATTATCATCTCTCTGATTCCGGCGCTTGCCGCTTCGATGTCTTCCGGAGAATCTGCGGATAATCGCGACAGCTTATCATGCAGCGTTTTTGAAAGACCGTTCTCTTCGATGAACCTTTCAAATGCATAAGCAGTAACTGCAAAACCATGAGGTACAGGCAGTCCCAGACTTTTTATGGCGGCAAGATTCGCAGCCTTCGCGCCGACTATCCGTCTCATTTCCGGCGTGATTTCCTCGAAGGGAACTATAATGTCCTTTGTATCGATGGAGCATATGGGGTTGAACTTTTCGGAGAGTTCTTCGTCTATAGCGCTGCATACATTATAGATAGCCGGATATTTACCTCCCGACATGGCATCGAGATTGCGGATAACGCCCATTACCGCTTCGAGCAGTTCTTCGTATTTTATTCGCACGGAAGCGAGACTGAAAGGTTTTGCGCTGAAATATATCTGCTCCATGTCCGCAATAATATTGAGGGCATTATGGTTGTGGCGGAGAAGGCTTTTGAAAAACCGGTACTTTACCGCATATTCGCCTAATGCATCGCTCAAAGGCAGGCATCTTTTTTTCATCGAGAATATGTCAAGAAGTTTTCTCATATCCGCTGCTTTGAAGACGTTTGATTACGGTCTTTTTAATTTCATCCCTTAGTTTTTTGAAGAGCCCTACGGAGCCGAAGCGGAAGCCGTATGAAGATACGGGGTCATGAAATATAATTCGGTCTTTCTCATCATGCACCGGATAGCTTACGCATAATCTGTCGGCATCCGAGCAGAGCGTTATAACCCTGTCAAAACGGCAGTTTCTGAATAGGTCTACATGCTTTGCCCTGCTGTCCGATATGTCGATGTCTATCTCTTTCATCACCGCTATTACGTCCTGATTGACCGCCATCGGCATTATTCCTGCAGAAAAGGCCGCCCATTTGTTTTTTAAAAAATGGTTTACGAGCGCTTCTGCTATCTGCGAGCGGACGGCGTTGCCCGTGCATAAAAAAAGGACGGTTTTCAATCCGGATGCCTTTGCTATCTTGCATCTCAATACCTCCCTATCCGGAATGCCCTTGCCGTTACTGTAAATCCTGCAGGTCATTGCCGCTGCATGAGCGGTTTCGGGTTCTATATCTTTTCC